>JACZJU010000110.1 GCA_014860395.1 Burkholderiales bacterium
GCCATGCTTTGTGGATATGTTTCCGCCGTCGCTCACGGCGCTCGTTGGAAACACCGGATGGGTACCGACGATCGAGCTGACCATCCACGTTCGGCGAGCGCCGAAACCTGGCTGGCTACGAGCGCGGTTCGAGTGCGACGATCTTCACAACGGTCGCATGATAGAAACTGGCGCGTTGTGGGATTCCAGCGGCGCGATCGTCGCGCGCAGTCGCCAAATCGGTCTGTTGCTGAAAGACCCGATTGCACAGGACGTATCCGGCGGTGGTGCAAAATGACCTGACCTAGCCCGAGAAAACGGCACCAATCGATGTGAGGGGATTTGACTGATTGGACTGTTGTGAAAAGAGCAAGAAGATGGCTAACAAGCGAAATACCGCCGAAAGAATCGCATCGAGGCTGCGGTGAATCGAAGTATAGACGGCGCTGGGAATGCCTTGGCTGCGAGCGGGGGCCAGCTTCGTGAATAATCAACCGTTCTTCGGGCCTCCACCAGACAAGTGCGGACATTCTGTCACCGGACTCACGAATCCACAAAACTGATGATGGCAATCGGAAAGCAAAATTGGGAAGCTGCTGCATTCTTGTATTATTTTGGGGTGGGTTTCTACTCCTCATCCCCCTGCGAAACGCCACCCTAAAGCCGTTGGCACCCACAAAGCCTCGTCGGCTTTTTCTTTAATGTCCTTCGAAAGAGTATCGCAACCGTTAACGCAACGACCGAGGAAGGAGCCAAATTGTCAAATATTGCTACTGTACTAAAGTCAGAAATCATTCGACTAGCGCGTAAAGAGCTTCGCGGCGCTACCGCGAAACTGAGGAGCGCATCGGCGCAGTACCGATTAGACATCGCGGCTTTGAAACGCCGCATGGCAAGCTTGGAAAAGCAAGTGTCAGGTAGATCTAGCAAGGCTACGGCCGCGTTGGTGGGCGGCGACACAGGCGCGCCCATTCGGTATTCTGCTAAGGGACTCTGTGCGCAAAGGCAGCGGCTTGGATTGTCTGCTGCACAAATGGGAATTCTGTTGGGCGTATCCGCGCAGACGATCTACAACTGGGAATCTGGAAAATCGCGACCTCGGCAACACCAGATGGCGGTGATAGGGACGGTCAGAAGCCTGGGGAAAAGGGAAGCGAGGGCTAAGCTGGAAAACCAGGTGAAGTAGCGCACAGCAGATCTGACCCGCCTGAAAACGGCGGTGCTGCCACAGGCATCCGTGGCAGCACCGCCGGCAAGGGACCTCAGTGACCGTGCCCGTGTCCGTCCCTGCGCTCGCCTGAAGTCGGCGCCGGCGGCAGCGGTTCGCCGCCGGGACCGGCCGCGAACGTCAGCGGCGAGATCGCCTCCTGCTGGCCGACGCCCGGCTTGCTCCAGTCGCACACGCCGTCGGGGAAGGTCGCCTGCAGCCGCGCGAGTTGCGCGGCGGTGAACGTCACCGGCACGTAGTCGGCGGTATCCAGCGGCTTGAGCTGGCACTTCAGCACGTTTTCCGCCAGCGATCCGCCGGCGACTTGGCGCGGCGAGGCGTGGCTCGCCAGCCTCGGGTCGGCATCGCACAGGGCCATGTCGGTGACCGGGGTGGAGAAGTTGGGATCGCCGCTCAGATAGCACAAGTCGAAAACGCTCGCCGGTTTCGCGGCGATCACCTGTTGCTGCGTGCGCACGGCGTTCAGCGTCGCCTTCGGTGCGCTGGCCAGCAGGTTCGACAGCCAGGTGTCCATGGTCAGGAAGGACTGCAGCGTCACCGCCGCGAACTGCTGCGGTGTGGCGGGCAGCAGCCCGGTGCCGTAGCGCCACATGACCTGGTTGCCGTGGTTGCCATGATTGGCCGCGTCGATGCGGGCGCGCTCGGAGAACGAGCGCCAGATGAGGTGGATGCCGTAGGCGCCCGTGATGGCGCCCTCGTCATAACCGCGCGAATCGATGATCGGCAGCTTGCCAAGGTTCTTGCCGCTGGACACGATTCCCGCGCGGTAAGCGATGGCCAGCGCCGGCAGGTCGGCCGTGCTGCGTTCCGGTACGAGGTTCGAATCGGCGTCGGTGCCGCCGATTTTTTCGTTCAGCGTGACGAACTCCTCGGGCGTGATGGCCCCCGCGAGCAGCGCTTTCAGGCCGTACTGGATGCCGACGTTGTCGCCGGTCTGCAGCGCGCGCAGGCTTCCGGGCGCGTTGGCGTTATCGGTGCTGCCCCATACGGCGGTGGCGAGGTCGGAATCGCCGCAGCGCGTGCCGTT
Source organism: Burkholderiales bacterium (assembly GCA_014860395.1). Taxonomy (GTDB): domain Bacteria; phylum Pseudomonadota; class Gammaproteobacteria; order Burkholderiales; family SG8-39; genus 2-12-FULL-64-23. The sequence goes on from JACZJU010000110.1 coordinate 2,235, forward strand.
CGGGTTGGTCACCGGGTCATACACCAGCGCGGCGGGCAGGCGGCAGTTGTTGCGCGGCGCGCCGAAGGGCGCCATCGCGCCCGTGGTTTGATTTATCACCAGCGTCGGGACATAGTTGCCCGGCTTGTTGTTGAACCCAAAGGTGTTGTTCCACCCTTGGCAGGCGCTCTGGTCGAGATGGCCGTTGATCGCCGTCTTTTTCGCGTTGATCTGCGCCTGGGTGAGGCCGGTCATCAACCCGGTCCAGTCGGGGCCGGCGTAGAAGTTCACCAGCAGCACGCAATCGGTGACCTCCATGCCGGTTGTGATCGAGTCCGGATAGTTGCAGCTCGGCTGTATGCCGTCGAGCAGACCCGGGAAGATCGACGCCGCGGTGTTCTGCTGGATCGAACCGCCGGAGCAGCCGTTGCCCATGGTGTACTGGATTTCGCCGTAGGCGTCGACGATATGCTCCTTCATCATCATCAGCGTTTCGCTGACCAGGACGCGGTTCGAGTTGTACAGCGAATCGGTGAGGCTGTTGTCGACGACCATGAAGCCGCGCGACAGCGCCGCGTCGTCGGCCCAGTTCTGCTCGGTGCGGAATTGCAGGCGCGGCTGGCCAGTCGAGGCGCCGAAGCTGTAGACCACCTTGCCGTTCCATTGCGGCTGCGGCGCCAGCGGCGTCCACGGGTTTGCCTGGGTCGGGTCGAACAGCACCGCGATGTCGTAGATGCCGCGATTCATGGTGCCGCGTTCCACGCGCACGATGTAGGGCACGGTGAGGCCGGTGCTCGTCGTGGTCATCGCCAGATCGGCCGGCGCGCTGCCCACGGTGTACGGCTTGAAGCAGTTGTTCGTCGGCGCCGGCGCCGGCGGGCTCGGGTCCGGCAGCGCGCTCGAACAACCCGCGGTCGTGGTGCGATAGAAAAGCTTGTATTCAGTGGCGATATTGCATTGCGCATCCACGGCCGCCGTCGTCAGGCCGCTTGCGTTCGACGCCGGCGTGTTGCCGGATTCGGCGACCGGCGCGGGCGTCGCGCAGATCCAGGGCATCGTCTGCGAACCCAACAGCACCGGCCCGCCGCGCACATGATTGGTGATCTTCAGGCTGGACCTGGGCCGCCCCTCGCCGTTGCCATTGGATTCGGCGACGAACAGGTTCTCGCCGATGCGCAGGTTCGTCAGGACGCCGCGCAGGGTGCGCGCATGCGCATCGGCGACAAAGGCCGCGCCGACATTCGCGCCGTTGAGAGTCAGCTTTACCTTGTTCATCGGCACGTTCCTCGGCACCTGCACCTCGACCAGCGCGTCGCCGTCGCTGATCAGATCGGCGCGGTTCGACAGGGTCCTGATATCGAAGTCGAGCCGCTGCGACCGATCCTGCCGGTTCTGCGAAAGCGCCTGCGTCTGGATCGCGGACTGCGCCGAGTCTGTCGGCGCCGGGTCGCTGCCGCTGCCGCAGCCGGCAACGGCCAGCGTTGCCAAAAGAATTGCGCCGAAACGGAAGATCAACCTGGGGTGCGTGTTCATCCTGTGCCTCCTTCCTTGTTGCGTTGTCTCCTCAGACATTTGGGCAGCCCCAAGCCAATCAGGGACCCTGCAACGGCCAGGCTACAGCCTGTCAGGCTTTGGGCATTTTGGAACGCTCCATTTCCGTTCTTCTTGTTCGTGCCGGACGATCTCGACGGAATTCGAAATACACGATATACCTTTTTCTTAATGCGAACAAGTCGCATTGTGACTGCCTGCCCGCGAGGGGGAAGCTCCCTTCCGAAGGGTGCGATACATCTCGTGCTTAGCCCATTCAGGCGACGCTCCGCGTGCAGGCCTATGATCACCGTCAAACGCCGCGGCACGCGGCGGCATAGTATGGATTTGTCTTCGTGAATCGAAGAAAGGGGGCCTGACAAGGTCGAAACATAGATGAGAGCGCACAGCGCATTACCACCCGAGCCGGTCGCCGGCTTGCATGGGCCGTTGCAAGCGGTGTTGTTCGACATGGACGGGGTTGTCACCGACACTGCGCGTGCGCACGCGGCTGCGTGGCAGCGCCTGTTCGACGAGTTTCTGCAGGCGCGCGCGCAGAGCAGGGGCGAAGCTTTCCGGCCTTTCGACATCGTGCGGGATTACCGTCTGTACGTGGACGGCAAGCCACGCCATGACGGGATCAGAAGTTTTCTCGAATCCCGCGGCATCGCGCTGCCCTACGGGAGCGAGGACGACGGGCCCGGTGCGCAGACGGTGTGCGGCCTCGGCAATCGCAAGAACCGGCACTTCCGCGCCTGGCTCGAACAAAACCGGGTCCAGGCTTACCCGGGAACGCTGCAGCTCGTGCGCGCGCTGCATCAGGCCGGCGTCAAGATTGCCGTGTACTCCGCCAGCCGCAACGCCGGGGCCGTGTTGCGTAACGCAGGCGTGCTCGAACTGTTCGATGCCAGCGTCGGCGGCAGCGATCTCGCGCGGCTCGAACTCCCCGGCAAGCCCGATCCGGCGATGCTGCGGGAGGCGGCGTCCAGGTTGGGCGTGCCGCCGGAACGCTGCGCGGTGGTCGAGGACGCCATCGCCGGCGTCCAGGCCGGGGCCAAGGGCGAATTCGGCCTGGTCATCGGCGTCGATCGCGGCGACTGCGGCGGCGAGCTGAGGCAGGCGGGCGCGCATATCGTGGTGCACGACCTGGGCGAGCTCGCATACACGGCGGACGGGAAGCTGGCGGTGAAGACGCTCGCGAATCTGCCGTCGACGTGGAAGTGCGAGGGCGAAATCCAGCGGCGCTTGATGGGGAAGGAGCCGGTGGTGTTTCTCGATTACGACGGCACGCTTACACCCATCGTCGAGGACCATACCAAGGCGCTTTTGTCGCAGGACATGCGCGCGGCCGTGGACAGGCTGAGCGAATGCTGCATCGTGGCGGTCGTCAGCGGCCGCGACCTCGGCATGCTGAAAAGCCTGGTCGGCCTGGATTCGGTGTATTACGCGGGCAGCCACGGCTTCGAAATTGCCGGACCGGCGGGCAGCAGCGAAAGTCTGGAGCAGGGCGTGGAATTCCTCCCGGAGCTGGACGAGGCGGAGCGCGCGCTGCGCGAGGGGCTCGCCGGCATAGCCGGGCATGCGGTCGAGCGCAAGCGGTTTTCGGTCGCGGTGCACTATCGGCGCGTCGCCGTGGGCGATCTGGACCCGCTCGAAGCCGTCGTCGATCGTGTGCTCGCCGAGTATCCGCGCCTGCGGCGTGGATACGGCAAGAAGGTGTTCGAACTGCGGCCGGGCATCGACTGGAACAAGGGGCGCGCCGTGCTCTGGCTGCTCGAGCGGCTGGGGCTGGCGCGGCCCGAAGTCTTGCCTATATATGTCGGTGACGATGTCACCGACGAGGACGCGTTTCGCGCGCTCGCCGGGCGCGGCCTGGGCTTTGCGGTGCGCGACGACGGCATGCGCCAGACCGCGGCCGACTACGCCGTGGCCAGCACGCGCGAGGTAGGGCGCCTGCTCGAGTTATTCACCGAGATCGCGACCGAGGCGAAGCGCGCAGGCGGCGCGCAACCATGACACGAGGCGCAAATTCGGAATGTGCGATGGGCGACCGGACACTGGTCTATGAAGCCTACAAGCCGCAGCGCGAGCGCCGCATCGTCAGGCATGGCCGACCCGCACTAGGTCGCGCTCAGCGTCGAACTGAGGCCCGAGGACTGGTCGGGAACGCTGACTATGCGCCCGGCGACATCTGCGAATTCCGCCTGACAGGACTGGAAGAGCGCGACCGCGACGAGAATCGGCGGCCGCATCCCGCAACCTCCGCGGACAAATCGAAAAAGGAGCGACCATGACCAAGAAATCTCCCTTCATTCGCTGGTTTTCGGACCTGGGCCGTGCGGATACCGCTGTCGTCGGCGGCAAGAATGCCTCGCTCGGGGAAATGGTGTGCAATCTGCGCGACTCGGGCATCCGCGTGCCCGGCGGCTTCGCGACAACGGCAGCCGCCTACTGGGATTACCTGGATGCCAACGAACTGCGGCCGCGCATGGCGGCGAAACTCGACGAACTCGGCAAGAGCGGGAAGAACCTCGCCGCGATCGGCAAAGCGGTGCGCAAAATGATGCTCGATGCCGAGTTTCCCGCGCCGCTCGCCGAAGCGATCAAGCGCAGCTACCACGAGATGGCGGAGCGCAGCGGCCACAAGGTCGCGAGCGTTGCCGTGCGCAGTAGCGCCACGGCGGAAGACCTGCCGGAGGCGAGTTTCGCCGGGCAACTGGAGACCTTCCTCAACATCCGCGGCGACAAGGCGCTGCTCGACGCCTGCAAGCGCTGCTATGCGTCGCTTTTCACCGATCGCGCGATCGTCTACCGAAAGAACCACGGTTTTGAACACATGAAAGTCGCGCTTTCGGTCGGCGTGCAGGAAATGGTGCGCTCTGACAAATCCGGGTCCGGCGTCATGTTCTCCATCGACACCGAGAGCGGTTTCCCCGGCAGCGTGCTCATCGACTGCGCCTGGGGGCTGGGCGAGACCGTGGTTCAGGGCATGGTCGAGCCGGACGAATACCTCGTGTTCAAGCCGCTGCTGCAGGAGCCGTCGCTCAAGCCGATCATCGAGAAATCGCTCGGCGCCAAGGCGAAGAAGATGATCTATGCCCGCGGCGGCAGTGCGACCGCCAAGCTCGTCGATACGAGCGCGAAGGAGCGCTCGTCGTTCGTTCTGAAGGACGAGGAAATCCTGCAGCTCGCCCGCTGGGCCTGCGCCATCGAGGCGCATTACGGCCAGCCGATGGACATGGAATGGGCCAAGGACGGCGGGAGCGGCGAGCTTTACATCGTGCAGGCACGACCTGAAACCGTGCAGTCGCGAAAGGAAGCCGGCTCGCTCAAATCCTATCGGCTGAAGAAGAAAGGCCGGCGTCTGGTCACCGGAATCGCCGTCGGCGATTCCATCGCGGCGGGGAAAGTCTGCCGCCTCGCGAGCGCAGCCCAGATCGGGCGCTTCAGGGAAGGCGCTGTGCTTGTGACCAAAATGACCGACCCGGACTGGGTGCCGATCATGAAGAAAGCGTCCGCGATCGTGACCGATCATGGCGGGCGCACCAGCCACGCGGCGATCGTCAGCCGCGAGCTCGGCCTGACCGCCATCGTCGGCGCGGGCGATGCGACCGAGCGGCTGAAGGACGGGCAGGAGGTCACGGTCTCCTGCGCCGAGGGCGACACGGGCCACGTTTATGAGGGCATCGTCGATTTCGAGGTGAAGACCATAGACCTGGAGGATATCCCGCAGACCCGAACCCGGATCATGGTCAATCTGGGCAATCCCGCGGCCGCGTTCCGCTGGTGGCGGCTGCCGGCCGCCGGCGTCGGGCTCGCGCGCATGGAGTTCATCATCGGCAACCTGATCCGGATCCACCCGATGGCGCTGGTGCATTTCGATGAGATCAAGGACAGGAAGGCGCGTGACCGCATCGCCGCACTGACCCGCGGCTACGGCGACAAGTCGCAATATTTCGTCGACACACTGGCCTGCGGCATGGCGCGGATCGCGGCCGCGCATCACCCCAATCCGGTGATCGTGCGCATGAGCGATTTCAAGACCAACGAATACGCCGAGCTGATCGGCGGCGCCGCGTTCGAGCCGAAGGAGGAAAACCCGATGCTCGGCTGGCGCGGCGCCAGCCGCTATTACAGCGAAGGATACAAGGCGGGGTTCGCGCTGGAGTGCCAGGCCGTGCGCAAGGCGCGCGAGGAAATCGGCCTGAAAAATATCATCATCATGATCCCGTTCTGCCGGACGCTGGGGGAGGCCGACAAGGTCCTCGGCGAGCTCGCCGCAAACGGCCTGGTGCGCGGCCGGCACGGGCTTGAGGTCTACGTCATGGCGGAGATTCCTTCGAACGTGCTCCTGGCCGAGCGCTTCGCCGAGCGCTTCGACGGCTTTTCCATCGGCTCCAACGACCTCACCCAGCTCGTGCTCGGCGTCGATCGCGACAGCGATGTGCTGAGCAGCCTGTTCAACGAGCAAGACGAAGCCGTGACCAGCGCCATCGCCGAACTGCTCGCCAAGGCGCAAGCAAGCGGCGCGCACACCGGGATCTGCGGCCAGGCGCCGAGCGACCATCCTGAATTCGCCCGCTTCCTGGTGCGGCACGGAATCGAATCGATCTCGGTGAGCCCGGACAGCTTTCTCGCGGTGAAACGCGTCGTCGCGCAGAGCGAAGCCGAGCCGGAGTGAACAAGTTGTGTTCCGCGCTCTTTTGACGACACAAGAACGGCGATAAGAAGCGAGCGCCAGGGCGGTTTGACAAGAATCAATGTCGCGGCGGATCCGGGGCCGTAGCATGCTTTCGAACGTCAACCCGCCCGCAAATCCATATTCAGGGAGGCAAACCCATGACCAAGTCATACGACGTCGCGATAATTGGGGCTGGCACGGCGGGTCTTTCCGCGCTCGCGGTGGTGCGCAAGCAGACGCAGAGCTTCGTGCTCGTCAACGACGGCGCATACGGAACGACCTGTGCGCGCGTGGGCTGCATGCCGTCCAAAGCGCTGATCGAGGTGGCCAAGGCGCTGCACCGGCGCGAATATCTGCGCGAGATGGGGATCGCAGGCGGCGAGGCGCTGCGTGCGGACTTGCCGGAGGTGCTGCGGCATGTGCGCCGCGTGCGCGACAGCCTGGTGCAAGGCGTGCTCAAGCTCACCGCGGGCCTGGGCGAGCGCAACCTGGCCGGCCGCGCGCGGCTCGCCGGCCCCGGCGCGATCGAGGTGGCGGGCGAGCGCATCGTCGCTGCACGCATCATCATTGCAACCGGTTCACGGCCGGTTGTGCCGGCGCCCTGGCGCGCGCTCGGCAAGCGTGTGCTCACCACGGACGATCTGTTCGAGCAGGTCGATTTGCCGCGACGCATCGCGGTAGTCGGGCTTGGCGCAGTCGGCACCGAGATGGCGCAGGCGCTCGCGCGCCTCGGACTGGAAGTGAGCGGCTTCGATGCCGCGGAGCGCATCGCCGGGCTCGCCGATGCGAAAGTGAATGCGGCGGCGCTCGAGCTGTTGCGGCGCGAATTCCCGATCCGGCTCGGCGCCCCGGTCGAGCTGGCGGCCGAAGGCGAGGGCGTGCGCATAAGTGCAGCCGGCGAACAATTCGTCGCCGACAAGGTGCTGGTCGCGCTCGGGCGCGCGCCGAACCTCGACGGTCTGGGCCTCGAAACCCTGGGTGTAGAGCTCGACCAGCGCGGCCTGCCGCCATTCGATCCGCGGACTATGCAAATCGCCGACCTGCCCGTATTCCTCGCCGGCGACGCGAACGCGCACGCGCCGGTCCTGCACGAGGCGGCGGACGAGGGCTGGATCGCGGGGCACAACGCACTGCGCGACGCGCCCGCATGCTTCGAGCGCCGCCTGCATCTGGGTATCGTGTTCACCGACCCGAATCTGGCGACTGTCGGTGCGCGCATCGAGCAGCTCGATGACAAAGCGACAGTGGTCGGCGAGGCAGGGCTGAGCGGGCAGGGGCGCCTGCGCATGAGCGGCGAGGACCACGGCCTGATGCGCGTGTATGCGGACAAGGCCAGCGGGCGTCTGCTCGGCGCGGCGTTGTGCGCGCCGGGCGCAGAGCATCTTGCTCATTTGCTCGCCCTGGCCATTCAGCAGCGTTTGACGGTGCGCGAGATGCTGCGTCTGCCGTTCTACCATCCGGTGGTCGAAGAAGCGCTGCGCTCCGCGCTGCGCGATGTCGCGCGACAGACCGAGCAGGCGCCGGAACCGGATCTCGCAGCCTGCGAGCGGCTCAATGCCGAGGCGCTGGATTAGCGCGGAGGCATCGCTGCATTTCGAAGCGTAGCTTCAGAGGGCCTTCGCCATCGTGCGGTCGCGGGTGCCGGGCGCTTGTTCGGCTGCGTTCACGGACGCCTCCGTGCCGAGCAGGCGCGCTGCCTTCGCAGACTGCTGCGCGGCGTGGTGGATGGCGCTCGCGGCGCGCAAGCGCGCATCCATATCCGCCACGGCCAGGCCGCCCAGCGCGCCAGCCTCCAGAAGTTCTGCCTTCAGCGCCTGATAGTCACGTTCCACGTCGTGCAAGCTGGCTTCAATGTCGGCTGCAGGCTGCAGATCCCCCTCGGGATCGACGCTGGAAATGAGCCGCGTCAACTGCTCGAGAAAGCTGCCCCCAGTTTCGATCAGTGCCGGCAGGGGCGTTTCGCGCGCTGCGGCTGCGGCCTCCAGCGCCAGTTCCGCCACGGTCTCGTAGTAGCGTGCAACCCGCAGTATCTGCGGCAGGCGCTGGGCGCTGCTTTGCGACATGCCGGCCTGGTTTATCCGCGAAATGAAGTCTGCTACGGCAAGGTTCAGCCGCGCCACGATTTGCTGGTCCCGCGTCAGCCTGCCGCGGTCGGCCCCGGCTATGACCTCGCGCATCATGCGCAGGGCGATGCCGCCCATGCGCCGCACTTCCTGCTCCAGGGCATTGAGCGCCAGTGTCGGTACGGCTGCGACGTTGGCGTCCAGATAGCGTGGCCGGCCCTCGTCTTCCTCGACGGCGCGGAACCGCTTTTCGAGAAAGCGCACCATCGGATCGGCGATGGGCCAGATTAGTGCAACGCCGAGCAGATTGAAGGCGGTGTGAAACAAGGCCAGCTTGGCGGCCGGAGCCGAGCCAAGTTCCAGCGCGTCGCCGGCCGCACCGATGGCCGCTACCAACCAGGGCAGCAGTGCCAGGGCCACGGCCCCGGTGAGAACGTTGAACAGGATATGGGCAGCGGCCGACCGTTTGGCATTGGGCGTGGCGCCGACGGCCGCTATCAGCGCGGTTACCGTGGTGCCGACGTTGGCGCCGATGACGACGGCGGCGGCACCCTGGGCAGTGAGCAGTCCGCCCTGGGCGGCGGTCAGCGCGATGGTCAGGGAAGCGCTGGAGGATTGCATCAGTACGGTGAGCACGATGCCAATCAGCACCTGCAGCAGCGTCGCTTGAATGCCATCGCCTTCCGGCAGCCTGAAGTCCGCCGAGAGCCCGGAAAAAGAGTCTTTCAGCATGTCTATGCCAAGGAACAGCACGCCGAAGCCTGCCAGCGCCAGCCCCAGCGCACCGCGCCGGTTTCCCTCCCCGGTCAGGCGCAGCGCCATGCCCACGCCAATCATCGGCAGCGCCAGCATTTCGATCTTGAACTTGAGTCCCACCAGCGCCACCAGCCAGCCGGTCATGGTGGTGCCGACGTTGGCGCCGAACAGCACCCACATGGACTGCGCCAGCGTCAGCAGTCCGGCATTGACGAAACCGATGGCGGCCACCGTCACGGCGCTGGAGGACTGCACCAGGGCTGTCACCAGCAGGCCCGAAGCCAGCCCGCGCATACGGGTTTGGGTGGAATACGCGAGGATGCGCTCCAGCGCCGGACCGGCGGCAAGCTTAAGGCCGTCCGTCATCAGCCCCATCCCGAGCAGGAACAGGCCGATGCCACCGAGCAGGCCGCCGACTGACGTCCAGTCGCTCATTTCAGTTTCTCCTGGTGTCTGCCTGCGCTGGTGTCTTCGCAGGCGATGCGGGATTCTGCACGATTCCGCGCAGCAGCCGGCCAAGCAGGTCCGAGCCGGTGATGATGCGCCGTTCGGCAGAGGTCCACAGCAGGATCACGTCCAGATCCACCACGTCGTCGCCCGGTTTTTCCGGGTGCACCGTGAGCCTGCCCAGCACCTGGCCCAGCGGCAGGGCAGGGTCGCGAACGACGAGCGGTCGATGGCATAGCGCGGCCGGATCGAAGGCGCCGCCGCCGAACAGCGCGCCGAGCAGGAAATCATGTGCATTGAGCGCGAAATGCGGCTCCCCGCCCTCGTCCGCGAGTATCAGCCATTTTTTGCCGGAGGCGGCGATGCGGGCGAGAAACGGGTCGCCGGCTTCGCGCGCGATGGCCGGAAAAACCGGGCGACCCTGACGCATCGGCAGGCTGATGACGCTGTAGGGATCGAGGGGCTCGCCCTCGCGCCCGACGGCGATGTCGTCTAGCGCGAGGAAGTTGATGGCGCCGGTCGCCTCGACGCGACTCAGTTCGGAGCCGGTGTCGCCGGCATGGTGGTGCAGTACGTGGCGCAGTTCGTCCTCGCGAAACCACGGAATGGTTTCCGGCCCCACCAGGGCGTCGAGCAGTCTGCCGGTCGGTCGCGCCAGCGGCCACAGCAGGAAGCGATAGAAGTGCAGCATCGGCGCGAGCCGCGCCGCCACCCTGAGCGCTCGGCGCGAGAACCACGCCTGCGGCAGGATCTCGCCGGCCATGGTAAGGACCACCGTGGAAAAGAGGAACGCCGCCACGCCGGCCATGACCGAGTTTGCGAGCAGCGTGAGCAGCACGTTGATGGCCACGTTGCCCCAGAGTATGGTCGCCAGCATGGTGTTGGCGTCCTGGCGCAAGGTCAGAACCTGCCGCGCGTCCTCGCTGCCGGCGCTCGCAGCGGCTTCCAGTCGCAGGCGGCTCAGGCTGAACACGGCGAGATTGAGGCCGGAAAAGGTTCCGGCCTGCGCTATGCACAGCGTAATGCCCAGCCAGGTCATCCATGTGTTCATTGGCCTAGCGCCTGCGCAGCAGCGCCTTGTGCGCTTCCAATGCCGCGAGCAGTACCAGTGCCAGGCCGAGGAGCTGCAGCCACAAGAGCGGCGACACCGATTGCACCGACAACACCTGCTGCACGCCCGGCGTGAGCATGGCGGCGACGTGGATAAGCTGCGCCGCGAGCGTGCCGAACAGCAGCAGGCGGTTGCGCAGCGGGCTGTGGCTGAAAACGGACAGCGTCTCGGAGCGGCTGTTGAACGCCTGCACGTTCTCAAACAGCACCATCAAGAGCAGCGTGGCGTTGCGCGCCTCCTCCAGCGTGTGACCTTGCGCCAGAAAGGTCTGGAACGCGGCGAAGGCGAGCCCGCCGATCACCGCCGCCGACAGCGCGACGCGCTCGAGCATGAGGCGATTGAACACCGGTTCCTGCGGCGGCCGCGGCGGCCGGCCGAGCTCGTGTCCCTCGGCCGGCTCGAATGCGAGCGCCACGTCCTGGATGCCGTTGGTAACGAGGTTGAGCCACAGGAGTTGAACCGCCACCAGCGGCAGCGGCAGTCCGGCGAACAGTGCGAGCGCGAACAGCACGATCTCGGCGGCGCCGGTGGAGATCAAGAGGAAGATCACCTTGCGTACGTTGGCGTAGGCGATGCGCCCCTCCTCGACGCCGGCGACGATGGAGGCGAAGTTGTCGTCGGTGACGATGATGTCGGCGGTTTCGCGCGCGACGTCGGTGCCGCTTTTGCCCATGGCGACGCCCACGTGCGCGGCGCGCAGCGCCGGCGCGTCGTTGGCGCCGTCGCCGGTGACCGCAACCACATGGCCGAGCCGTATCAGCGAGCGCACGATTTCGAGCTTCTGTTGCGGCTCCATGCGCGCGAACACGCGCGCGTTGGCGGTGAACACGTCGACGGCAGCGTCGCCCGCCTCGGCCGCATCCTTCAGTTGTGCGCCGGTGATCACCTGCACATTCTCACTCGCCATGCCGAGCTGGCGCGCGATCGCCAGCGCCGTGACCGGATGGTCGCCGGTCACCATGGAGACTTCGATGCCGGCCCTGCGGCACTCTGCGACCGCGTGCGCCGCCTCGGCGCGCAACGGGTCTATCATGCCCACGAGTCCGAGGAAGGTGAGGCCGCGCAGATGCTCGTGCTCCAGTGGCGCACCCTCGGCCACGGTCACGCGGCCCTCGGCCAGCGCGAGCACGCGGTAGCCGCTGTCGGCCATGGCGAGCGCTGCAAGCTCGATCGCCTGTGCGTCCAGGGGCACGTCGCCGCGCTCCGTGGCCATCATGGCGCACGTCGGCAGAATCGCCTCGATTGCGCCCTTGGCGAAGGCGAGTTGAACGTCGTCACAACGGTTGAGGCTGGCGCAATAGCGCAACTCCGGCTCGTATGCGATGGCGCCCAGTTCCGGACATTCCTCCTTCAGGGCGAGCGTCATGCCTGCCTTGTGCGCCATGACCAGCAGCGCGACGTCCACGGCATCGCCGTGGTGAACCCATTTCCCGTCGCGTTGTCCGAGGAAGGCCTCGTTCGCCAGCACCGCCGCGCGGCACAGCCGCCGCAGCGCGGCCATTTGCGCCACCAGCGGCCGGCCTTCCGGCGTGGAGATATCGCCCTCCGGTGCGGTGCCCTCGCCGGTGAACTCCAGCGGCGGGAATCCGGGCAGCGCGGCGCTGCGCGCGGTGAGCTGATTGACCGTGAGCGTGCCGGTCTTGTCCGAGGCGATGAAGGTGCACGAGCCCAGGGTCTCGACCGCGACCAGCTTGCGCACGATCACGCCGCGGCGCGCCATGCGCTGCATGCCCACCGCGAGGGCGACCGTGAGCGCGACCGGCAGTCCCTCGGGGATCGCGGACACAGCCAGCGCCACGGCGAGAAAGAAGATTTCGGCGGGCGGCGTCCCGCGCGCGAGCGCCACCGCCGCCATCAACGCCACGGCCACGCCGATGGCGATGGCGATGCGGAAGGTGAAGCGCTCCATGCGCTCGAGCAGCGGCGGCTTCGCCAACTCCGCGGTCAGCACGGCGGAGGCGATGCGCCCGAGTTCGGTGGCAAGGCCCGTCGCCACCGCGACGCCGTGCGCGCGGCCGCGCGTCACCAGGGTGCCGGCAAATGCCATGTTCACGCGCTCGGCAAGCCCGCTGTCCTCGGGCAGCGTAGCGCGGGCGTCCTTGGCTACCGCCATCGACTCGCCGGTGAGCAGCGACTCGTCTACCTCGAACCCATGCGCCTCGATCAGGCGCAGGTCGGCTGGAACCTTGCTGCCCGACTCGAGCAGCACGATGTCGCCGGGCACGATCTCCTCGGCGTCGATTTCGAACGCGTCACCGGCGCGCAGCACGCGCGCGTGCGCTGTGACCAGCGAGCGCAGCGACAGCGCCGAGCGCTGCGCGGAATACTCCTGCCAGGCGCCCACCACCGCGTTGACCAGCAGCACCAGGAAGATGAAGCCGGCGTCGGTCCATTCCTCGAGGAACAGCGAGACCAGCGCGGCGACGAGCAGAATGTAGATCAGCGGGCTGAGGAACTGGCGCAGGAATACGCGCACGAGCGATGGCGGCTCGGGACGGGGCAGCAGGTTATAGCCGAATCGGCGCAGGCGCTCGGCCACCTCGGCCTGCGCCAGCCCCGCATGCGTGGCGTCCAGGCCTTGCAGCGTTTCGTCCGCGCTGCGCGCATGCGCCCGGTGCAGGGGCGTAGCGTGCGCGGGAACGCGCTTGCTCGGATTGTCCTCTCGCGCTGTCAGCCTGCTACTCCAGGTCGAATTCAGGCGTGCGGAAAAAAGCGGCGCACGGGCGGTCGGAGCGCCCGCGGCGCTGACCTACCCGAATCCCGCGCATTGAGGCTGCGGCGCCACGGCACAGCGCGCGTGACCTGTTCAGCAGCCGGGTATGCCGGTTCACTTGAACCTGGATTTGGCAGAATCTATCGCCTCACCCATGGCATGCCACGCCGATTCCACCCCTGCCTTCATGTCTTGCCAGGCGCTTTCGCCCGCGCTTTGGAGCCGCTCCATTTTCATTTTTGCGTCGTCGCGCTGCAGGCGGAGTGCATCGAGCTGCTTGTGATAGCCGGCGCGGGCCTCCGCGCCGGCTTGGTCCGCCTTGGCCGCGAGTCTGTCGATTTCCGCGTTCCAGGTATCCAGCTTCGCGTGCATCTTGCGGACATATTCGTCTCTGGTGCTCATGTCGAATCCTCTTCGTTGGCGAGACGGCGGGATCAGGGTTCATGCGAGCAACGGGCCCGTCTCGACAACCCGCTGCCTGCGCAACCATCGATACGGCGCAGGGGCGCCCTCTGTCGGCACACCCCAAGCATCGAACAAGCCAAGCTTCGAGACTTGATGCAAATCACAAATGCATGCGAAATTCCCCAATCCGCATCAGTTTTGTCCTTGGGTAGCTGCAACGGCAATCGCCGCGGCGCGCGCGGCTCCAGCGGATCGGCATCGCCGGCGCCCAGGGCACGGAGATCCGCGGGATCGGTCGTGCCGCTCCAGCGGTTACGTGTACACTGCGCGCTGTAAACTTCCGGACAGATTTCGCGGATGTCGTTCGCTCTATGCGCACTATCATTGCGCCGGCACCGCGGGCAGGACGCTGAATGCACGACACCCTTTTCGCCGTTGCCGCGATCGGCCTGATCGGCATCGCCTGCCAGTGGCTCGGGTGGTGGGTCAAGCTGCCTGCCATACTGTTCCTGCTGTTGGCCGGCATCCTCATCGGCCCGTTGCTGGGCTGGGTCGACCCGGATCTCATGTTCGGCAACCTGCTGTTTCCGTTCGTGTCCCTTGCCGTGGCCGTCATCCTGTTCGAAGGCAGCCTGACGCTGAAGTTCCGCGACATTCGCGGCCTGGAGAAGGTCGTGCGCCGGATGGTCAGCGTCGGCTTGCTGATCACGTGGACCGTCGCCACGCTCGCCGCGCACTGGGCGGTCGGCTTCGACTGGCCACTCGCGCTGCTGTGCGGCGCGCTGCTGGTCGTGACCGGACCCACGGTGATCGTGCCGATGCTGCGCACGGTGCGGCCGAATGTGCGCATCGCCGAGGTGCTGCGCTGGGAGGGCATCCTGATCGACCCGATAGGCGCGCTGCTGGCCGTGCTGGTGTTCGATTTCATTGTCGCCAGCGGCGGCGGCCACGCGATCACGCATACGCTCACGACGTTTTTCGGCATCATCCTGATCGGAACCGCGTCCGGGGCGGTCGCCGGCCAGTTTCTCGGCATGCTGCTGCGCAGCCACTGGGTGCCGGAGTACCTGCGCAGCGTCACCACGCTGGTCATCGTTTGCGGCGTGTTCGCCGCGGCCAACGCGCTGCAGGCCGAGTCCGGGCTGCTCGCGGTGACGGTGCTCGGCATCTGGCTCGCGAACATGCGCGACGTGCCGCTGGACGACGTGCTCGATTTCAAGGAAAGCCTCAGCGTCCTGCTGATCTCGGTGCTGTTCATCCTGCTCGCCGCCCGCCTGCACCCGACCGACCTGCAGGCGCTGGGCGCAGGTGCGGCACTGGTGTTCGTCGCACTCCAACTGGTCGCCCGGCCGCTGCAAGTGCTCGCTTCCACCGCCGGCTCGTCGCTGCGCTGGCGCGAGCGCGCGCTGCTCGCCTGGATCGCGCCGCGCGGGATCATCGCCGCGGCGATTTCGGCGCTGTTCGCGCCGCGCCTGGCCGAACTCGGCTTTGCCCAGGCGCCGCTGCTGGTGCCGCTTACCTTCAGTGTGATCATCGGCACCGTGGTGCTGCAAAGCGCCACTGCGGGTGCGCTCGCGCGCCTCCTCGGCGTGGCCGAGCCCGAGGCGAAGGGCGTGTTCATCGTCGGCGCCAATCCGGTTGCGCGCGCGCTGGGCAAGGCGCTGCACGATGCGGGACAGCGCGTACTGCTCGCCGACGGCTATTGGGAAAGCGTATCCGCGGCGCGCGAACTCGGCCTGCGCGCCTATTACGGCAACCCCGTCTCGGGACTGGCCGACCGCCAGCTCGATCTCATCGGCATCGGCCGGCTGCTCGCGCTTTCGCCGCAGCATGAAATGAACGCGCTCGCCGTGCTGCGCTACCGCCCGGAATTCGGGCGCGGCAAGGTGCACCGGCTCGCGAGCACGCCGGAGAAGGAAACAGGGCGCGTCGCCAAGACGCACGGTGCGCCGGAGCCAATACTGTTCGGCGAGCCGATGACCTTCGCCGACCTGAGCGGCGCGCTTGCCCGCGGCGGACAGGTGGTGCCGACCGCGATCAGCGACGATCTTAGCTGGGAGAATTTCGTCGAGCGCTTCCCCAGCGCCATCCCCTTGTTCGCGATCGACGACAGGGAGCGACTGCAGTTCTTCCAGGTCGGGGTCAAGCTTGCGCCGAAGAACGGCTGGCAGGTGCATGCGCTGCACCCGGTCGCAGAGGGCGAAACCAAGGCAGCGTGAGCGCGGGCGCCCGCGCCGCGGCATTACTGCGCACGTAGTATAATTTGCGCTCTCCGCAGAAGCTGGCGCGCGCGAAAGCGGTGCCTACGCCCGATCGCGCGCCATATGCTATAGCGCAACGTCCCTAAGAACCTTCGCAAAATGTATTTTTTCGACAGGCCGATTTCGGGGAGCATGAAGGGCGCTACCACCTCATTTTGAAAATAACGCTAAGGTATTGAACATGAACCCTATTACTGCCGTCTGGCCCGGCCGTTCCAATCCCCGTGGGGCGATCTGGGATGGCGAAGGCGTCAACTTCGCGCTGTTCTCGGAGCATGCGACGAAGGTCGAGCTGTGCATATTCGACGACGAAGGCCGGCGGGAGATCCAGCGCATCGAGCTGCGCGAGCAGACCGACCTGGTCTGGCATTGCTATCTGCCGGAAGCGCGCCCGGGCATGCTCTACGGCTATCGCGTCTACGGCCCGTACAAGCCCGAAGAAGGGCACCGCTTCAACCCGAACAAGCTGCTGCTCGATCCCTACGCGCGCAATATCGACGGTCAGGTGCGCTGGAGCGACGCGCTGTTCGGCTACACCATCGGCGGTAAGCGCGAGGACCTCTCGTTCGACCGCCGCGACAGCGCGCGCGGCATGCCCAAATGCAAGGTGACCGACCCGGCGTTCACCTGGGGCGAGGACCGGCGCCCGAGCGTACCCTGGAACGACATGATCATCTACGAAACCCACGTGCGCGGGTTTACCATGCGCAATGCGGACATCCCCCCAGCAATGCGCGGTACCTACGCGGGCTTGTCCAGTGCGCCCTCGATCGAATACTTGAAGCGGCTCGGCGTCACCACGGTCGAACTGATGCCGGTGCACGCCTTCGTCGACGACCGGTATCTGATCGAGCGCGGCCTGACCAACTACTGGGGCTACAACACCATCGGCTATTTCGCGCCGGAACGACACTACTCGTCCTCGGGCAAGGTGGCCGAATTCAAGACCATGGTGAAGACCCTGCACTCCGCCGGACTGGAAGTCATCCTCGACGTGGTCTACAACCACACCGCCGAAGGCAACCATCTCGGTCCGACGCTGTCGTTTCGCGGCATCGACAACGCCGCCTATTACCGCCTGACGCCGGAGAGCGGGCGCTACTACTCCGATTACACCGGCTGCGGCAACACGCTGAACATGGTGCATCCGCGCGTGCTGCAGATGATCATGGATTCGCTGCGCTATTGGGTGACCGAAATGCACGTCGATGGCTTTCGCTTCGACCTCGCGTCGGCGCTCGCGCGCGAGCTGCACGAAGTGGACCGGCTGGGCGCGTTTTTCGACATCCTGCGCCAGGATCCGGTGCTGAGCGAGGTGAAACTCATCGCCGAGCCCTGGGATCTGGGCGAGGGCGGATACCAGGTGGGCAACTTCCCGGTCGGCTGGTCGGAGTGGAACGACAAGTACCGCGACACCATGCGCGCCTACTGGAAAGGGGGCGGCGGCCTCATCGGCGAATTCGCCCAGCGCATCACCGGCTCGAGCGATCTCTATGGGCACAGCGGCCGGCGCCCGCACGCGAGCATCAACTTCGTCAGCGCGCACGACGGTTTTACGCTGAAGGACGTCGTCTCCTACAATGACAAGCACAACGACGCCAACCAGGAAGGCGGCCGTGACGGCCACGACAACAACCAGTCGTGGAACTGCGGCGTGGAAGGCCCCACGGATGACCCCGCGGTGCGCGCGCTGCGCGCGCGCCAGCAGCGCAACATGCTGGCCACGCTGCTCTTGTCCCAAGGCGTGCCGATGCTGCTCGGCGGAGACGAGATCGACCGCAGCCAGGGCGGCAACAACAACGCCTACTGCCAGGACAACGAGATCTCCTGGATCGACTGGAACCTGGACGACGACAAGCGCAGGCTGCTCGCGTTCACCCAGCGGCTCATCGCCTTGCGCCGCGCGCACCCGGTGTTCCGGCGGCGCGATTTCTACAAGGGGCATCCGGTACGTGGCCTGGGCGTGAAGGACATCGTCTGGCTGCGGCCCGAGGGCGGCGAGATGACCGACGACGAGTGGAACCAGGACTTCGCGCGTTGCCTCGGCGTGTACCTGGCGGGGGATGCGCTGACCGAAACCGACGAGCGCGGGCGCACGGTGCGCGATCAAAATTTCATCGTGCTGTTCAACGCGCATCACGAAGCGCTCCCCTTCAAGCTGCCTGATTATGCCGGTGCCCGCTGGCTTGCGGTGCTGGATACCGCGTTCGAGGAAGGCCTGGCGGTCGACGGTACGTTCGATGCCAACGCCCAATACGACATTCAGGGCCGTTCACTCGTATTGCTGCAGCAGGTGGCCGCGTGATGCGCGCCACGCCGGGCAGGCTCGGACACCGCGTCGTGCCACAGCCCGCTCGGGCGAAATTCCCTGGGGGCTGAGAATGGCGGTACCGGCATCGATCGCGAGCCTTATCTATGCGGTGCGCATTCCGGTGGTGCTCAAGTACCTGGGCGAACTCGCGCTGGTGCTCGCCGCACTGGCGCTGATGCCGGCGGTTGCAGGGCTGTATTACCGCGAGTTCGCAATCGCCGCGAGTTACCTCGCCGTGGCGGTCGCGCTGGCGGCGTTCGGCTGGCCTTGCGCGCGGCTGAGCGAGCCGGCCCGCATCCAGGTGAACGAGGCGCTGGTGGTGACCGCGGCGGCGTACCTGCTCGGCAGCCTCGCCATGTGCGTACCGATGATCGCGGCCGGAATTCGCGTCGAGCAGGCGCTGTTCGAGGCCGTGTCGGGTATCACGACCACGGGCCTGTCGACCATCGCCAACGTCGAAGCTCTGCCGCGTACCCTGCTGTTCGGTCGCGCCTGGCTGCAGTGGTTCGGCGGCCTCGGCATCGTCGTGCTGTCGATTGCGCTGCTGCTCGGCAACGACGTCGCGGCGCGCCAATTGGTCGACCCCGCCGAGCCGGGCGAGCAACTTGCCACCACCACGCGCGCGTTCGCGCGGCGCATCGCTGTTGTCTACATCGCGCTCACGCTGCTCGCGATCGCAGGCCTCGCCGCGCTCGGCCTGACCGCCTCGGGCGCAGTGAACTATGCGCTTGCAGCGATTTCGACCGGAGGCTTTGCGCCGCAGAATGCGAGCGTGGCCGCAGTCGGCAGCGGCGCCGCCCGCGCCGCGATCGTTGCGATCGGCCTGCTAGGTGCGATCTCGCTGCCGCTGTATTTCGCCTTGGCCCGGGGCGACTGGCGGCGCTTTGCGTTCGATGCGGAAACGCGCGCTCTCGGGGTGGTGCTGATTGCCGGTTTCGCCGCGCTTGCGTTCATCGCGTTTGCGCGCGATGCTCATGGCGCCGCCGCGGACCTGCCTGGCCTCGCGCTGCTGACGGTGTCGGCGCAGACGACGACGGGATTCGCGCCGTTCCCGATCGTGACGCTGGATGCCGCCTCCAAGCTGGTGCTGCTGGTGGCGATGAGCGTGGGCGGCGCCGTCGGTTCCACCGCGGGCGGCATCAAGCTGCTGCGCGCGATCCTGGTGTTTCGTCTGCTGCAGCTGCTGCTACGCCGCCTGAGCATGCCCAGCCGCGCGGTGGCCGAGCTGCGCGTCGGCGGACGCAAGGTCGAGCCAGACGAGGCGTTGCGGGCGCTGTTGTTCGTGCTCCTGTTCCTGGTAGCGGCGCTCGCTTCATGGATGCCTTTTCTGGCGGCCGGTTATTCGCCCATGGATTCCCTGTTCGAGGTAGTCTCGGCACTGGGAACCGTGGGGCTGTCGACCGGGATCAGCTCGTCCGAACTCGCCCCCGGACTCAAGGCTGTGCTCGCCGCAGACATGCTGTTCGGCCGGGTCGAGCTGGTCGCGATGCTGATCCTGTTCTACCCGCCAACCTGGTTTGCAAGGAGGTCTTCGGAATCATGAGAGCCGTATTCGTCGGCGCCAGTTCGCTCACCGTGATGAGCGCGCGGCTACTGGTCAAGCGCGGGCACGAGGTGGTGATCGTAGAGCGCGAGAAGGAGGTGATCGAGGCGCTCTCGCCCGAACTAGACTGCGGCTTCCTGCACGGGGACGGCGCCAAGCCGGGCGTGCTGCGCGAGGCCGATCCCGAGCACACCGATTACCTTTTCTGCCTCACCGGCTCGGACCAGGCGAACATCATCGCGAGCCTGGTCGGCCGCTCGCTCGGTTTCGGAGCCGTCGTCACCAAGATCGAGGACCCCGAATTCGAGCACATCTGCCTGGAGCTCGGCCTGCGCAGCACCATCATCCCGTCGCGCACCATCGGCCGCTACCTCGCCGACATGTTCGAGGGGCATGATCCGCTGGAGGTTTCGGCGATGATCCGCGGCGACGCGCGCGTATTCTCCTTCGTCGCGCAGGATGCCGACGCAGGGCCGGTCGCCGATATCGGGTTTCCGCGCGAATCGCGCGTCGTCTGCCTGTACCGCAAAGACAAGCTGGTCCTGCCGGATCCGGACACGGCGCTGCACGCGGGCGACGAAGTGATCGTGATTACCGAGAGCAAGCAGCTTGCCGCGCTGGAGGAACGCTTCGGCCAGGGCAGGCGCAACAATCAACCCACGAAGGAAAAACAGAAATGAAACACCGCCATTCGATGCCCTTCGGGGCGGAAGTGCTGGACGACGGCAGGACGCGCTTTCGCCTTTGGGCGCCGGGCGTGAAGCAGTTGACGCTTGAAACCACTGCCGGCAGCGCGCAATCCCAGGCATCGATGAGCGCGCTGGAGGCGGGCTGGTTCGAGGCAGTCGTCGCGGAGGCGCCGGCGGGGACGCGCTATGCGTATCGCACCGGCGACACCCGTTTTCCCGACCCGGCGTCGCGCTGCAACCCGGACGACGTGCACGGCGCAAGCATGGTGGTGGATCCGCTCGCGTTCGACTGGAAAGACGGCGCCTGGAATGGCCGCCCTTGGGAAGAAACGGTGATCTACGAACTGCACATCGGCACGTTTACGCCGGAAGGGACGTTCGCGGCCGCGATCGGCAAACTGGATTATCTCGTCGGTCTCGGCATCACCGCGCTGGAGATCATGCCTGTGGCGGATTTTCCAGGCCAGCGCAACTGGGGCTACGACGGCGTGCTGCCGTTCGCGCCTGACACCGCCTATGGCACGCCGGAGGATCTCAAGCGCCTGGTCGAACAAGCGCATCTGCGCGGGCTCATGGTGTTTCTCGATGTCGTGTACAACCATTTCGGGCCGGAGGGCAATTACCTCAATGCCTACGCGCCGCAGTTCTTCAACCCCAAGCACCACACGCCCTGGGGCGCGGCGATCAACTTCGATGCCGAAGGCTCGCGCTCGGTGCGCGACTTTTTCATCCACAACGCGCTGTACTGGATAGAAGAATACCGCTTCGACGGGCTGCGCCTGGACGCGGTGCATGCGATTATCGACGATTCCGATCCGGACATCGTCACCGAGCTCACGCGCGCGGTGCGCGCCGGGCCGGGGCGCGAGCGGCAAGTCCATTTGATTCTCGAAAACGACAGCAATCAGGCGCGTTACCTCGAACGCGACAAGGCGGGGCGAGCGCTGCAGGCGAGCGCGCAGTGGAACGACGACATACACCATGCTTTCCATATCCTCACCACCGGGGAGCGCGACGGCTACTACGAGGACTACGCCGAGCGTCCGCTTTGGTATCTCGGGCGCACGCTCGCTGAAGGCTTTGCCTATCAGGGCGAGCCCTCGCCCCACCGCGACGGCGCGGTGCGCGGCGAGAAGAGCGCGCACCTGCCGCCGACCGCGTTCATCTCGTTCCTGCAGACGCACGACCAAGTCGGCAACCGGGCGCTGGGTGAGCGGTTATGCGCCCTCGCCGAGCCGCAGGCGCTGCGCGCCGCGACGGTCTGCCTGCTGCTTGCGCCTTCGCCGCCGCTGCTGATCATGGGGGAGGAATTCGCGGCGAGCTCCCCGTTTCTTTTCTTCTGCGATTTCGGGCCGGAACTCGCCGCGGCGGTGACGCGCGGCCGGCGCCAGGAATTCGCGCGCTTCGCGCGCTTTTCCGATCCCGCTGCGCAGGCGTCCATCCCCGATCCGAACGATCCCGCCACGTTTGCCGCCTCCAAGCTGCGCTGGGACGAGATCGAGCGCGCGCCGCACAGCGAGTGGCTCGTGCTCTACCGCGAGCTGCTTGCGCTGCGTCACCGGGTGATCGTGCCGCGGCTCGCGGGAATGAAATCGGGCGGAGATTTCCGCATTGAAGGCGGCGTGCTGCGCGTGCAGTGGACCCTGGGCGAAGGCTCGCGCCTGCACCTGGCCGCGAATTTTGCGGCGAGTGCGAGCGGCCCGCTTTCGATGCCGCCGGGCGAACTGCTGTATGCGAGTTCGCCGCTAGCCAAAGGCGCCGCCGGACAAAGCGTGCTGCCCGCCTGGACGGTGGTATTCATGCTGGAGGCGAAATGAACGAGCGCGAGTTGCTGCAACGCCTGGGCCGGATGCACGAGATCGCACCGGACTATTACGATGTCTGGGGCAAGCTCCACGAGGTTCCGGATGCGAGCCTCGCCGCGCTGCTAGCCGCGCTGGGCGTGCGCGCGGGTTCGCCGCAGGAAGTGGAAGATTCGATACGCGCAGCCGAGTTCCAGCGCTGGCGCGCGGTGCTGCCGCCGGCGATTGTGGTGCGCGAAGAAGCGGCGCCATGGAAGCTACGGCTGAACCTCCCGGCCGCGTGGGCGAATTCGCCGCTCGCCTGGCGCCTCACGGAGGAGGCCGGCGCACGCCGCGAAGGCGCGTTTCATCAGGCCTCGCTGGAGGACGCCGAATCAGCCGAAGTGGATGGCGAGCACTTCGTCGCGCGCGATTACACGCTGCCGGTGGCCACGTCCTGCGGCTACCATCGCCTCGCGATCCTGCACGACGGCGCCATCATCGGCGAGGCGGCGTTCATCGTCGTCCCCGCGCGCTGTTTCCGCCCACCGGCGGTGCAAGACGACGGCCGCGTCTGGGGCACGGCGGCCCAGCTCTATGCGGTGCGTTCGGAGTGCAACTGGGGCATAGGCGATTTCACCGACCTTGCCTCGCTGATCGCGCAATGGGGTGCGCGCGGCGCGGGCGTAGTCGGCGTCAATCCGCTGCATGCATTGTTCCCCCACAATCCGGAGCACGCGAGCCCATACAGCCCGTCCTCGCGCTGTTTCGTCAACGTGCTTTACCTGGACGTCGAGGCGATCGCGGATTTCGCCGAGTGCGAACCGGCGCACACGCAAGCACGTACGCCCGAATTCCAGTCGCGCCTGAAGGCGCTGCGCAGCGCCGAGCTGGTGGATTACGCCGGCGTCGCCGAGATCAAGCTGCCGATGCTCGAGCTCTGCTTCACGCATTTCCGCAACAACCACCTCGCTTTCAACACGCCGCGCGCGCAAGCCTTTCGTGCCTACCAGGCCGCGTACGCGCCGGCACTCAGGCGGCACGCCCTGTTCGAAGCGCTGCAGGCGCATTTCCACAGCGAAGATGCCGAGGTGTGGGGCTGGCCCGTCTGGCCGGAAGCCTACCGCGATCCCGCCGCGCCCGAGGTCGCGCGCTTCGCCGAAGCCAATACCGAGCGCGTCGAGTTCTACGAGTACCTGCAGTGGCAGGCCGAGCTGCAGCTCGAAGCAGTCGGGCGGCGCTCCATGGAAATGGGGCTGGGCGTGGGGCTGTACCAGGACCTCGCGGTGTCGGTGGACCGCGGCGGCGCAGAGGCGTGGGCGAACCAGGGTTTGTACGCGATAGCCGCGAGCGTAGGCGCGCCGCCGGACGAATACAATCTGCGCGGCCAGGACTGGGGGCTGCCGCCGCTCGCGCCTGAGCGGCTGCGCGCCGCGGCCTACGCGCCGTTCGTCGCCACGCTGCGCGCCAACATGCGTCACTCGGGTGCGCTGCGCATCGACCACGTCATGGCGCTCGCGCGTCTGTACTGGGTGCCGCAGGGCGGCGAGCCTCGCGACGGCGCCTATGTGCACTATCCGTTCGAAGACCTGGTGGGCATCGTCGCGCTGGAGAGCCATCGCAACCGCTGCATGGTCATCGGCGAAGACCTGGGCACGGTGCCGGACGAAGTGCGCGCGACGCTCACGCGCGTCGGCATTCTTTCGTATCGGGTGCTGTTCTTCGAACGCCAGCAATCGGGCGAATTCAAGGCGCCGGCCGAATACCCCGCCGACTCTCTGGTCACGGCGGCGACGCACGACCTGCCGACGCTCGCGGGCTACTGGGAGGGGCGCGATCTGGCGCTGCGCCAGGAGCTCGGCCTGTTCCCGACCGAGGAAGTGCATCAGGCGCAGGTGCTCGCGCGCGCGCAGGACCGCGCGCGGCTGCTCGCCGCGCTGGAGCGCGAAGGGCTGCTGCCCGAGGGCGCCAGCGTCGATCCCCAGTCGCTGCCGGAGATGACGGGCGCGTTGCTGCAGCAGTTGCAGGCTTTTCTCGCGCGCAGCCCGGCGCATGTGCTGGTGCTGCAGCTTGAGGACGTGCTCGGCGTGCGCGAGCAGGTGAATCTTCCGGGCACGACCAGCGAGTACCCGAACTGGCGCCGCAAGCTGCCGCTCGCGCTCGAGCTATGGCCCGATGACGAGCGCTTCACCGGGCTTGCCCGCTCGCTCGCGGGGCTGCGGCCGTTGGCGCAAGCAATGCACATTCCGCAGTCGTCGGGCGGCGCAAAAATCCCGCGCGCAACCTATCGCCTGCAGCTCAACCGGGATTTCGCCTTTGACGACGCGGCCGAGCTGGTACCGTACCTGGAAGATCTGGGCGTGAGTCACGTTTATTGCTCGCCCTACCTGCGCGCGCGGCCGAACAGCACGCACGGCTACGACATTATCGATCACAATTCGTTTAATCCCGACTTGGGCGGCGCCGAAGGTTTCGAGCGCCTGTGCGGCGAGCTGCGCAAGCACGGCATGGGGCAGATCCTCGACATGGTGCCCAACCACATGGGCGTCATGGGCGCGGACAACGTCTGGTGGATGGACGTGCTCGAGAACGGCCCCGCTTCCGCGTTCGGGGATTTCTTCGACATCGACTGGCAGCCGGTCAATCCCGAACTCGTGAACCGGGTGCTGGTGCCGGTGCTGGGCGACCAATACGGGATGGTGCTCGAGGCGGGCGAATTCAAACTGGTTTTCGAGGCCGAGCGCGGATCGTTCAGCGTGTTCTACTACGAGAACCGCTTTCCGGTCGATCCGCGCGACTACCCGCGCGTGCTCGAACGCGCGCTGCGCTCGCTCGAGGGGACGCGCGTGGCGGAGTCCGCTCTGGCGGAAGCCGCGAGTCTCACGGCGGCGTTCGCGCACCTGCCCTCGCGCAACGAAACTGCTGCGGAAAAAACCGCCGAGCGCAACCGCGACAAGGAACTGCACAAGCGGCGCCTGGCGCAGATTGCGCGCGAGCATCCCGAGCTTACCGAGGCCATCGAGCACGCCGTTCGCGGTTTCAACGGCACGCCGGGGCAGCGTGCCAGTTTCGACGCCCTGGACGCGCTGCTCGAATCACAGGCCTATCGGCTCGCGTTCTGGCGCGTAGCCTCCGACGAGATCAACTACCGGCGTTTCTTCGATATCAACGATCTCGCCGCGCTGCGCATGGAAAACGAGGCGGTGTTCAACGCCACGCATGCGTTCGTGCTCGGGCTCGCCGCCAAGGGCAAGGTGGACGGCCTGCGTATCGACCACTCTGATGGTCTGTACGATCCGGCGCAGTATTTCCGCAGGCTGCAGGAGCACTATGCGCGGCTTGCCGGGCTCGCGGTTTGCGGCGCCGAGGAAAACGGGCGTCCCGCGCGGCCGCTGTACGTGCTGGTGGAAAAAATTGCGGCGTCGCACGAACACGTACCCACGACCTGGGCCGTGCACGGCACCACCGGGTACCGGTTTACGACGGTAGTCAACGCCTTGTTCGTCGACAGGCTGGCGCGCGCCAAGCTGACCCGCGTCTGGCGCACGTTCTCCGGCGAGAGCGTCGGTTTCGAGGAGGCCGCCTATCGGGGCAGGCGCGACATCACGCGTTCGGCGCTCGCCTCCGAGCTGACCGTGCTCGCGACCGAGTTGCTGCGCATCGCGCGCGCCGACCGGCGCACGCGCGACTATACGTTCAACACGCTGCGCCGTGCGATCGCCGAGGTCGCGTCCTGCTTCCCCGTATACCGGACCTACGTCGCCGAGGACCTGACGGCGCAGGACCGGCGCTATATCGACTGGGCTGTCGCTCATGCGCGCCAGAGGGTACGGGCGGCCGACACGACCGCCTTCGACTTCCTCCGCCTGGTGCTGCTCGTCAGTCCGCCCGAGGAAGCGCCGCCTGCGCTGAAGGAGCACTACCGCGCGTTCGCGATGAAGTTCCAGCAGTTCACCTCGCCCGTCGCGGCCAAGGGCGTCGAGGACACGTCGTTCTACAACTTCAACCGGCTGGCCTCGCTGAACGAGGTCGGCGGCGATCCGGACATGTTCGGCATGACGGTCTCGGCATTCCACGGTGCCAGCGCCGACCGCGCTCTGCGCTGGCCGCATACCATGCTCGCGACCTCGACCCACGACAACAAGCGCGCCGAGGACGTGCGCTGCCGTATCGACGTGATCTCGGAAATGCCTGCCGCATGGCGCCTCGCGCTGCGCCGCTGGAGCCGCATGAACTCTAGCCATCGGCACACGGTCGAAGGCGCCGCTGCGCCCTCGCGCAACGACGAGTATTTTCTCTACCAGACGCTGCTCGGAACCTTTCCGAACGAGCCCATGGATGCCGCCGCGCTCGATGCCTACCGCGAGCGCATTGAGGCCTACATGCTCAAGGCGGCGCGCGAAGCCAAGCGGCATACGAGCTGGGTCAACGTCAACGCGGAATACGAGGCGGCGCTGGCCGGGTTCGTGCGCGCGCTCCTCGGGCGGCTGGAGGCGAATCCGTTTCTGGATGATCTGCGCCTGCAGGCAAGGCCGATCGCCTGGTACGGCATGTTGAACAGCTTGTCCATGGTGCTGGTGAAGCTCAGCTCGCCGGGCGTTCCGGATTTCTATCAAGGGTGCGAGCTTTTCGACTTGAGCCTGGTCGATCCGGACAACCGCCGGCCGGTGGACTATGCGCGGCGCCGGACGCTGCTCGATGAACTGCGCCAGGTCGCCGCGGCGCCCGACGCGATGGCTGCGGGCGTGCGCCGTTTTTTCGACGACCCCTACGACGGCCGCGCCAAACTCTGGCTGGTATGGCGGACGCTGCAGTTGCGCCGCGAACACGACGACCTGTTCCGCAACGGCGACTACCATCCGGTCAAAGCCTCAGGCACGCGCGTGCGCAATGTGGTGGCCTACGCGCGCGGCCTGGGTGAGCGCGGCATCGTCGCCGTCGCAGGAAGACTGTTCGCCTCGATGAAACTCGAACCGGGCACGCTGCCGCTGGGCGAAGCGGCGTGGGGCGATACTGTTCTCGATCTGGCGTTTCTGCCCAAGGCCACGCCTTTGGTGAATATTCTGACGGGCGAATCGGTGGAAACGGATACATCCGGCCGCCTGCAGCTCTCTCGCATAATGACGGCCTTTCCCGGCGCGCTGCTCGCCTACGGCGCGCCGGCCGGCTGATTTCGTACCCGACAGACAGGAGAAGTCCATGGAGCAACTGCTGCACATAATCAACCTATTCAACATCAGCGAGTTGGACCCAAAGCTCATCACGCTGTTGCGCGTGGTGCTGATCGCGGTGGTTGCCTGGATAGCGTTGGGCGTGGTGCAACACCTGATACGCCTGTTTCGCGAGCGCCTCACCCGTCGCATGGAAGACCGCGAGCAGGTGAAACGGGCGGAGACGCTGGGGCGGGTGTTCCGCTATCTCGCCGCGGTGATCGTCGTGGTGGTCGCCGTCACCCTGATCCTGAGCGAGTTGGGCATCGCCATCGCACCCATACTCGGCGCCGCCGGTGTGATCGGCCTGGCGGTGGGCTTCGGCGCGCAAAGCCTGGTGAAGGACTACTTCGCCGGTTTCTTCATACTGCTGGAGAACCAGATGCGCCAGGGCGACGTCGTCGGAATCGCCGACAAGGCTGGTTTGGTCGAGGAGATCACGCTGCGCTACGTGAGGCTGCGCGACTATGACGGCAATGTGCATATCATCTCGAACGGCCTGATCACCACCGTGACCAACATGAGCCGCGGCTTTGCGCAGGCCGTGGTGGACGTCGGCGTCGCCTACCGTGAGGACACGGATGAGGCGATCGCGCTGATGCGCGAGACCGGCGTGCAAATGCGCGCCGACCCGGTGTTCGGCCCGAAGATCCTCGACGATCTCGAGGTCGCGGGCGTGGACAAGTGGGACGATTCGGCCGTCATCCTGCGCTGCCGCTTCAAGGTGCAGCCGCTGGAGCAGTGGAATGTCCGGCGCGAGTTCCTGCGCCGCCTGAAGAAGGCGTTCGATGCGCGCGGCATCGAGATTCCGTTCCCGCATCTCACGATTTATGCGGGCGTGGCCAAGGACGGCAGCGCCCCGCCGTTCAGGGTGCACGGCCCGGACAGCGCCGCAAAACCTGACTGAGCGCTCCCATGCAAGTCCCGGCCTCCAACGCGCAGCCGCGCTTCCGCAACCCGGAGCAGCGATGATGCAGCCGCCTGCCCCGCCCGCGGCCGACGCGGATGCAATCATCGAAATCTGCCGGCAGAAGTCGGTGGAGTTGCTGCGCACCAACCTATCGCCGCAAGGCATACTCGCCGCGACCCCCGGCGCGCGTGCCGAGTCGCGCGGCTACGCGGCGATATTCGGGCGCGATGCCGCCGTATGCGCGATCGGCATGGCGCTCTCGGGCGACGCGGTGCTGGAGCGCGAGGCCGCGACCGGTCTCGTGACGCTCGCCGGATACCAGGCGAAAAACGGTCAGATCCCCAAATTCGTCGACCTGCGGGGTCAGGAGGCCGACTTCTGGTACCTCGGTTGCATCGACTCCACGCTGTGGTGGCTGATCGCACTGCATTTTCTCGATAACCGCGACCCAGCCGCCGGGCTGCGGCAGCGGTTCGCGCCGGGAATCGCGAAGGCCATCCAGTGGCTGGAGGCGCAGGAGCATCAGCGCTTTTTCCTGCTGCAACAGAACGAGGCGAGCGACTGGGCCGACATCATGCCGCGCTCGGGCTTCGTGCTCTATACCAATGCGCTCTGGTACCGCGTGAAGCAGCTCTACGGGCTTGCGCGCGCCGAGGAGACGCGCGCGAATTTCAACCAGTTGTTCCATCCGTTCAGCGCCGTGCTGGCCGAATACCGCCGCGCCCGGCTGCTGACGCATTACGTGATGCGCAAGGCGAAGCACCGCGACCTCTACCTGTCGTTCGTCAATTTCTCCTTCTTCGGCGAAGAAGGCGACGTCTTCGGCAACCTGCTCGCGCTGTTGTGCGGCCTCGCCGACCGGGAGGCCGCGCGGCGCACGCTGCGCGCGCTGGATCGCGCCGCCGTCGCGGAACCCTGGCCCGTGCGCGTGGTGTGCGAGCCGATTCCGGCCGGGGATTCGCTGTGGCGGGCATACATGTCGCGCCACCTGCAGAATCTGGAGTGGCAATACCACAACGGCGGCATCTGGCCCTTCGTCGGCGGATTCTGGGTTGCCACGCTGGCGCTGGCCGGAGAGCGCGACCGGGCGAAAGTCGAACTGGCGAAACTCGCGCGCGCGAACGAACTCGACGGCTGGGCGTTCAATGAGTGGCTGCACGGCCTGACCCTGGCGCCCGGCGGCATGCGCGGCCAGTCCTGGAATGCCGCGGCCTTCCTCATCGCCCTGGACGCCGTGCGCACGGGCGGGGCGGCTTTCGCGTCGCGCCCGAGGTAGACGGAAGGCGCCCCCTTGTCCTGGCTGCGCACGCTGGTTTTTCTCTGCCTGCTGGTGTTCTTCATTACGCTGGTTCAGCTCAATATCGTCGCCGTGGCGTTCGAGAGGCTGAACCTGTCGCGCGAGTCGGCGTACCTGCTTTTCATGAGCGCATTGCTCGGCAGCATGATCAACCTGCCATTGTTCAGCATGACCCGGAGAAAGCCGCAGCGCGGTGATCTGGAGGAGGAGGCCCCTGCCTTGTTCGGCATGCAGGAAACGCAGGCCGGACGACAGGTCACGGTCGCGGTCAATGTCGGCGGCTGCCTGGTCCCGGTTTCATTTTCAGTCTATTTGCTTGCGCACGGTGCGATGGGCGTGACGGACGCGCTGATCGCCGTGGCGACGGTTGCCCTGGTGGCTTATTGGTCCAGCCGCCCGTTGCGCGGCATCGGCGTGGTCATGCCGTTTCTCGTCGCCCCGGTCACCGCGGTATTTGTCGCCACGCTGCTGGACTATGAGCAGCGCGCCCCGCTGGCCTACATCGGCGGCACCCTGGGTGTGCTTCTGGGCGCGGATTTGTTTCGCCTCAGAGACATCCGCAGCCTGGGGGCCCGGGTGGCGTCGATCGGCGGGGCCGGCACCTTCGACGGCGTTTTCATTACCGGCCTGTTGGCGGTGCTGCTCGCCTGAGCGCATGTTGAAAGCCGGAACGAAAGCGCCCGCTTGGGAGGTCTCCCCTTGAACCCTCCTGCTATCAGGAGAATGCATCCGCTGTTCGCGATCCCTCGGGATCAGGTTAGCTAGGGAAGACCGCCGAAGCGGGCGTCTATCTAGGTTTCATTATGCACATTTCGAAGGGCGGGTCTTTGACGATTGTCAACTGACCCAGTCCTTCGCTACGAGGAAATCGCTGTACAGCGCAGCCTCGGGGCTGCCCGGCTCGGGTTTCCAGTCGTAGCGCCATTTCACCACCGGCGGCAGCGACATCAGGATCGCCTCGGTGCGCCCGCCCGATTGCAGGCCGAACAGCGTGCCGCGGTCGTAGACCAGATTGAATTCGACGTAGCGCCCGCGCCGGTAGGCCTGGAAGTCGCGTTCGCGCTCGCCATACGGGTTGTCCTTGCGCCGCAGGATGATCGGTTCGTAAGCGGGGAGGAAATGATCGCCCACGCTTTGCGTCAGCGCGAAGCAGGTGTCGAAGTCCGGCTGGTTGAAGTCGTCGAAGAAAATGCCGCCGATGCCGCGCGGCTCGTTCCGGTGCGTGAGAAAGAAATAGCGATCGCACCATGCCTTGAATTTCGGGTGATGCTCGGCGCCGTAGGGGTCGAGCGCAAGCTTGCAGCTGCGGTGGAAATGCTCGGCGTCCTCGGCGTAGCCGTAATAGGGCGTCAGGTCCATGCCGCCGCCGAACCACCATACCGGTGTTTCCTCTTCCCTGGTCGCGACGAAGAAGCGCACATTCATGTGCACGGTGGGGCAATAGGGATTGCGCGGATGCAGCACCAGCGACACGCCCATCGCTTCCCAGGCGCGTCCCGCAAGCTCCGGGCGCGAGGCCGTCGCCGAAGGCGGGAGACCAACGCCCTGCACGTGCGAGAAATTCACGCCGCCGCGCTCGAACAGCGCGCCTTCCTCGATCACGCGGCTGATGCCGCCGCCGCCCTGCGGACGGTCCCAGCGGTCCTCGCGGAACGGCCTGCCGTCGAGCGCCTCCAGCGAGGCGACGATGCGTTGTTGCAGCCCGAGCAGGTAATCTTTGACGGCGGAAGCATTCATGGCTTATAGGTATGCGCAGGGAAACGCGGATTCTAGCAGCAGCGCATGAAGCCGAGCTAGCCTTGTTCGCGCAAGTCCAACGCTGTACGCGGCGATCTGATTCGCGCCTGGGACTGGTGTCGGGCTACGAAATTGCGCGGACGAGAAACTGTCCGCGCGGATCGCCGATTGTGCACGGATGAAAAGCACATCCGTGCACAATCGGCGATCTCCTATTAAACCCGCGCGCGTTCATTTGTGTTATCACGGTTGGCGCGCGCAGCGCGCAAGGTTTTCGTGTGATCCAGGACGCCGCCTGAAGTAACGCGGCGCGGGCGCTTACGGCTTTCTTGCAACGATGGCGCGATGGCCGATGTCGCGGCGCAATTGCATGCCGTCGAAACGGATGCCTTCGGCAGCCTGATAGGCGCGCTGCTGCGCCATCCTGACGCTGTCGCCGAGCGCGGTGACGCACAATACGCGCCCGCCGTTCACGACCACCTTGCCATCTTGCAGGGCCGTGCCTGCGTGAAACACCATGCAATCCTCAGTGCGTTCGGTGTGCCGCGCGAGCCCGGTGATGACGGCGCCTTTTTTCGGCGTGTCGGGATAATTGGCGGCGGCGAGCACCACGCCGAGCGCAGTGCGCCGGTCCCATTCGATCTCCGCCTGGTCCAGGGTACCGGCGCAGGCAAGTTCGAACAGCTCAAACAAGTCGGACTTCAGGCGCAGCATGATCGGCTGGGCTTCCGGGTCGCCCATGCGGCAGTTGAACTCCACCGTTTTTGCGTTGCCCTTGGCATCGATCATCAGGCCGGCGTAAAGAAAGCCGCTGTAGGGGATGCCGTCTTTGGCCATGCCTTGGATGGTAGGCATGATGATTTCGCGCATCACCTGCGCGTGCAGCCGCGGCGTCACCACCGGTGCGGGCGAGTACGCTCCCATGCCGCCGGTATTGGGGCCGGCGTCGCCGTCCTTCAGGCGCTTGTGGTCCTGGCTGGTGGCGAGCGCGAGCGCATGTTCGCCGTCGCTCATGACGATGAAGCTTGCTTCCTCGCCGGCGAGATACTCCTCTATCACGACGCGCGCGCCGGCATCGCCCATCTTGTTGTCGACCAGCATCAGGTCGACGGCCGCGTGCGCCTCCGGCAGCGTCATCGCCACCACCACGCCCTTGCCGGCGGCCAGGCCGTCGGCCTTGATCACGATGGGGGCGCCCTGGGCGTCGATATATGCGTGCGCCTGCGCCGCGTCGCTGAAGGTGGCGTAGTCGGCGGTGGGAATGTGATGCCGCTGCATGAAGCGCTTGGCGAAATCCTTGGAACTCTCCAGTTGCGCCGCGGTGCGCGTTGGTCCGAAGATCTTCAGCCCTTTGGAGCGGAACAGGTCGACCACGCCGGCCGCAAGCGGCGCTTCGGGGCCGACCACGGTGAGATGGACGGCGTTTTTCTGCGCGAACTCGGCCAGCTGGTCGACGTCGCTGATCGGAACGTTTTCCAGGCCCGGCTCCAGCGCCGTGCCGGCATTGCCCGGGGCGACGTAGACCTTTTGCACGCGCGGGCCCTGCGCCAGCTTCCATGCCAGGGCATGCTCGCGGCCGCC
>JACZJU010000111.1 GCA_014860395.1 Burkholderiales bacterium
CTCTAACGTCCCGCGTTACCGGCGCGTGCCGCCCTTGCACGCGTCCGTGTAGACGCGGCAGTTAGATGGCATTCGTTACTACGGAACGATTGCGCAATCATCGCTGCTACCTTCGTAACGCCATCCGACAATCTTTCCTGAGTTGCGGTCCATCTCAAAATACACGTCGCATCTGGGCCCAAACCGATAGTGTCTTTCGAGGTTGCTATTCGACAAAGTTCTAGTCCCGCCGCGTCTCTCAGGATACCGGTTCCACGAAATGTACGGATCATCCATGCTCTTGCCGACTTCCCACCCCATCGTTGCCTTGAAGTTTTCGTTGGCACGCCCGGTCGCACATGACGCAATCGCGCCTAGAGCTATGGCTAGTAGAGCAAAGCTGCTGAAACGGAAGGATGCCATCTAACGTGGAAGTGAGGGGCGCGAGCGGCCGTGCCGCGAAGCGTCCCTCTCGACTGGCGGGTTAGAGCGCAATTTGCTAAGAAAAATATTTTTATTCAACATACCCGGATTGTTCTTGACGAAAGTAACGCCGCCACCAGAAAAATTGCCAAATCCCAATAGTCAGCCCAACGGCAAGTCCAATGACTAGAAGAGCCGTCTTGTTCGTAATGCCTATAGAGATGACTCTCGGCATCCAATCAGAAAGAAGCATAACAACCAAGATGGCATAAAAAGTGCCAGCAAATATCGGCACGATGTATGTAAAGACCCAGCGCCCAATCGGCGACCAAGGTCCAAGCACTCGACGCGCTCTTGGCTTGAACATTCGGCGGTCCAATATCGACACAGCAAGCGCTCTAACGTAGAAGTCACCGGCGCTGCGCGGCTTTATCGCGCAGCGTCCGTGTGGACTGCCGGGTTAGCCCTTGGCCTGAAATGCCGGATGGAAGTTGACATTGCCACGAGCGGAAGAAGTGCCAAGGGACAGCGCAAGGAGGAACTCTGGAGGGACGCCCTCAAGCACGAGAGCAGGGTTGTTGGCAAACCCAAAACGGATGTAGAACGCTGGGTCGCCGACGAGCACACACCCATTTGCTCCGATCTTTCGTAGTTCGGCAAGACCACTCTCCATAAGCGCCTGCCCGATGCCACGGCGTTGCAAGTCGGGTTCGACCGAAATTGGGCCAAGCCCATACCAGCCAGCGACACCATCACCGATGATTACTGGGGAAAGCGCGATATGCCCTACGATGCGGCCGGAATCTTCGGCGACAAGAGAGACAGAAAGCGCATGATCTGCTCGCAGAGCGCGGATGATGAACTGCTCAGTTTGATGGCTGAAAGGATGAGTGAGAAAAGCACGTCGAGTGACTTGCTCAATTGCATCTTCATCTGGTGTTGTTTCGGGGCGGATAGTTATGTTCATGGTGTGTAAGTGTAAAGGGCTAACGAGGGTGTAGAAAAAGTCGATTTCGGCCGACGCACGAAGTGAGGCCGTGCGATGACGTGAGCGGTGCTGGGATTGTCGTGCTCATGGATTCTCCCCTGCATCGGGCAGCGCCATTCCCGCTGCCGCCTTCCTATCCCCCGTATCCATGATGCGCCAGTTTTTCGATGTTGTGAACCAGGCAGTACAACGTCCACTGGGTGTTCACCTTCGGCCGCGTTCGGAGCGTGAAGCGATCGAGCCGCTTGTTGTGCCGCAGGTTGGCAAAGACCGGCTCCACCGTCGCCATACGCGCGCCATAGAGTTTGCGCCCCCGCTCGCTGTCGATTGCCGCCTTCATCCGCTCGGTGAATTCGAGCGGCGAGTTCTGATTTTTGGCGAAGAATGCCACCTGCCGCGTCTCAGTGCGCTCCGGGTAGCGCAGACATCTGTCTCTCAGGTGGCACGGCACGCAATCGCGCTTTGCGCCCTGGAACTTGTGGTGTAACCGGCCGTTCGTCGTGCAGTGGCTGCCAGTCGAGTAGGCTTTGTTTCCCGCTGGGCAGATACAGGTGTTTGTCGCCGGGTCGTAGCGGAAGTCCGCGGGTTTGAACTTTCCCGTCGATGGCGTTGCGGCTGCCGACTTGTCCCAGAGCGGGTCGGGCAGCGCCTTGTACTTTGCCTGATCCGCAAATCGCGCGTCGCGCCGGCGCATGAGTCCGTCGGCGATGAGGGCCGGAACGCCCAGATCGTACAGCCCCTTCAGGTTTGCCTCGCTGTGGTAGCCCGCATCGGCGGTGACGAGCGTTTGCCCGGTGCGGATGGCTACCGTGCTCTCCACCATGGGCAGGAGCACACTCTGCTCGCTTCCGGAACCGTGGGCCCGGGCAGCGACGATGATCTGCGCTTTCGCGTCCACCGCCGCCACCGCCGTGTAACCCTGGATCACGCCCTTGGCTGTCGCCATCTTGGCGCTGTCGTTGTCGGTGACGTTGCTCTTGCGGATCGCGCCTTTTTCGGAGCGCCGTTCTTCGTGCGTCGCAAGAAATTCCCGAATCCGGCGCGCCTCGGTCTGCAGGCGTTCGATCCGGGCGCGCTCCTTCGCTGCATCATCCGGAGCCTCTTTCGCCGCGTCCCGAGCCCGGTGGGCTTCCACCATCTTCGCTACGGCCCTCTCCATGCGCTCGGCCTCATGCCGGAGTTCGGCGTGGGTGCCGCTCCGTTGCTTGTCGGCGTTGCTCGGGAGCTTTACGCCGTCAATGGCAAACATCTGCCGGCCGATCAAGCCCTGGCGATCGCAGGTGAGAAGCACCCGGGTGAAGATCGCCGAAGCCTCCTCGCCCAACTCGCGCACGAACGTCGCAATCGTCGAGAACTGCGGCGCGCTGTCGCCCGAGATCGCCATGAAGAGCACATTCTCACGGCACAGGCGTTCGATTCTCCGGCTGGAGATGACGCCGCGACTGTAGGCGAGAAGTACGATCTTGAGCATCACCGCCGGATCGTAGGCCGGGGCGCCGGTTTCGTCGTTACAGAAGCGCTTCGCCAGTCGCGACAGGTCGATCTCGGTGTCAACGAGAATGTCCAGCGCGTGTTCGAAGCTGCCGGGGATGAGTTGGGATTCGAGGACAATCGGGAGAAAACGCGGACTGCGGTCGATCAGCTTGAAGCGCGCCATTCTCTTTTTCTCCATTCGGGGCGTTGTCA
>JACZJU010000112.1 GCA_014860395.1 Burkholderiales bacterium
GATTCCCCCGCAGCTTCCGCATCGGAAACCCGCTCAGTAATTCCAAAGGGACGCAAGCCGTTGGCCGCCAGTATTCGCTGACACTTCGCAAGGGTGGCTTCCCATCCCAGATTGAACACGTTGTCCTGGCGAGATAGACGCCCGACGTTCCCGGAGAGGTAAACGTTGAAACCGTCACATCCGAGTTGAACAGTTGTGTCGAATGAGCCGCCCAAAGACGTGGGGCTAATTCTTTCAAGGCGGCACACGCCTTCTCGGTCAGACCATGAGTGGATCCCGCGGCAGAGGATAGGGAGACCCCCTGCCGGATGGCGCTCAACAATGGTGACCCAATCGACGAATATCGGGCTTTGCGAGCCATCAGGCATCCCCGCACCGTTCTGGTGCGATTCCTGTGCCAATTCCCATATTGGGAATGGATGGCGTAGTGTTACTAGCCATTGGCTCGGCTCCGGGGGCGCGTCGCCCTCCGCAAGCGGAGGCCTCCGCCGCGCCCCCGGAGTCCTCCACCTCGACGGATTCCTCCCACCTCGCCATGATTTCCTCGAACATGGCCAAGGGCATCATCACCCCGTGCATCATTGCGCCCCTGCGGCTTGCTGGATCAAGGCGCGAATGTCCTCGACGCGCCATGCCGTGATGCGCAGGCCTAAGGTCCTAACGGGTTGCGGATAGCGGCCGGATTTGACCCCTGCCCACCAGGTGCTCTTGGAGACGGGGATAACCGCGGGGATCGGCGGCTCAGCCCTCGGGTCGCCAATGATGTGCGGAAGGCGAAGGTAGCCAGTCGCAGGAAGATGATGCATTTCGGATTGCTCCCGTTCGAGTAAGAACGGTGCAATCTTCTGATAACGGAAACCCGCTTAGTCCGAACTCGGATATTGAGTATCCGAGTTCGGATAGCCTACCTTGATTCTGCTTACTTTTTTGCGGCTGGCGCGAGTAACGGCGCGGCTTCCTTGATCCAATTCACGATCGTGTCATCGGACAAATCATGTCCCGCCGATTGCAAAGCAGTCTGGATTTCCTTGGCAATGGCATAGGGTTTCGAAATTTTGTCGTGCGAATATCCTTGAGCCAGGAAGCCGGCGATGATCTTTTGCACGGTTCCCCGCTCTGTGGCGCCGAGGTTTTCGCTTTTCGCGGCAGGCTTGCTCGCTTTCGTCCCGGTCTCCGCTATGTTCGCCAACTCTTGCGGAATTTCCCACTGCATTGAAAGCGCCCATGCCGCAAATTCCGGCAGCTTAATTTGCGCCGCGTTTGCCTCACCCATATTCACTGAGGCAACGACCAATTCGCTAATCCTTGCGGTGGCAATCTCCAGCCGGTCGTGAAACGCCCTGTACCTATCAACCTTCTCCGCATGGCCCCACCGCGCGCAATTGATCCAATACTCGGAATCGGCAAGCCGCTCTCGCCGTGGCTCTATATTGCAGGACAAGGCAACAGCCTTCCACAACTCCACGTGAGGTATCTGCCGCCAGTAATGCCAGTCCGGTGAGGTATCAGCGCCAGGACGGGACTTCTTTCTTGCGGCGATGGCTTTGACAGGTCGGGCACTAGCGGTTTTGAGTTTCGTCATGATCTTCTTCTTTCTTGTTCGATCACGGTCTATTGGTCTGTGCTCAAAAGCCGTTCAAATGCGCTGCGACCATTTCTCAAAGCCGTAGCGCCTCCTGACTGGGCGCTCTGATTGAACTGCCCGCCATCCTTCAGGCGATGTCCCTGCCGACACAGTGGCAGGACCTTGACGAGATACTGTAATTATATACAGTTTTTTGAAGTGGCGAAGGAAGCCCGACCGCGGCCCGGGTTACCCACCGTGCCGCGCGTCCGCGTTCGTCGCAAGCGACGCACGCGCGGCCCCGTGGATAACCCTCCACGGGGCGGATACTCCGCTTGAAGATCAGAAACACCCGTCCAACTGATTCCAACCGCCCTATTTCTCTAGTTTTCTCGGCCAAGAGGCTACGGTCAGACCGTGCTACGATAGGATTGGGCCTACAGACAGACCTTGTGCTGCGTATCGTGGCACGTGAAATAAATGGCGAGCGGTATGCTGCCTATCGCCTCCTTGACGCATCGACAAGGTAACTTGTCCCTGTTGAATCGCGTAAGAGTGCCTGTAGGCCCACTCTGCAAATAAGCCTAAAACAGAATGTCGCAACTAAACGCGTTAAAGACGGCGACGACACTTGCGGACATCGCAAAGCTGCTGAATTCTGAAGCGAGCGGCCTTGCTTACGTTCTGTACAAAGTCCCCGAGGCGCTAAAGTACAAAGAATTCGACGTGCCAAAGCGTTACGGCGGTACTCGCAAGATCAGCGCACCGTCCGACGCATTGCGGCTTCTTCAGCAACGGCTCTCAAATCTTCTCCAAAACTGTCTCAAGGAGATTGAAGAAAGCGGTGGCAGAAGACATGATGTCTCCCACGGTTTTAAGAGAGGGCGATCCATCATGTCGAATGGAGAGAGCCACCGAAGAAAGCGTTATGTCTTCAACGTCGATCTGAAGGACTTCTTTCCCAGCATCAACTTCGGACGTGTTCGAGGTTTCTTCATAAAGGACAAAAATTTTTTGCTCAGCCCCAAAGCCGCGACTTTTCTGGCGCAGATCGCCTGCTATAAGAACGCGCTCCCACAGGGTAGCCCCTGCTCACCAGTGATCTCAAATCTTGTCAGCCACGTACTCGATACGCATCTTGTCCGACTCGCTGCAAAAGAAGGCTGCCGGTATACGCGATACGCAGACGATCTAACGTTCTCTACCAACAAGACTGAATTTCCCAAGAGCATCGCCAAACGGACTGATGGCGCACCACACGACTGGATTCCTGGTGCTGCGCTAGTGAAACTGGTAGAAAAGAGTGGTTTTGCGATCAATCCCTCGAAGACGAGAATGCAATATCACGATTCACGGCAGGAAGTAACTGGTCTGGTGGTCAATCGAAAGGTAAACGTCCGCAGCGATTATCGGCGCACAGTCCGACAGATGACACATCGCTTGATGACAAAGGGCAACTTCGAGTCCGTCCATAAGATGGTCAATAGTGATGGAACCAAATCCGTAACAAAAATCCCTGGGACGGTGCCTGGCCTCCATGGCATGCTCGCGTTTATCGATCAGATTGATCTTTACAACCTGAAGCAAGTCGAGAAGGGCTTGGCAGATTCCGATAAGGTCAAAGAAAGAATAAAGCTAGCGACAAAAGAGTCGGTTTACCGGCGTTTCTTGCTTTTCAGTCAGTTCTACGCCGCTCCGAAGCCTATCGTCCTCTGCGAGGGCAGCACGGATAACGTCTATCTCGTGCACGCAATTCGCAGCTTGGTCGCCGATCTGCCGACACTCGCTACGAAGCTTCCGAGCGGTGAGATCGAGATCAACGTCCGTTTCTACCGCTACTTCAAACGTAGGAAGAAGAAGCTCGCGAATGAGCACTCCAAAGCCATAAGCAGCACAGGACGGATTCTTGACCTCAAAGGCGGTAGCGGGGAGCTATTGAAGTTTGCCAAAGTTTACAAGACTCATCTCGCAAAGATCACTGCTCCTGGCGCTTATCAGCCAGTAATACTCTTGATAGACAACGACAAGGGTGCGAATGACATGTTCGGTTACATTAAGGGCGTCACCCAGATCAAGGAGCCAAAGAACGAACCTTTCGTACACTTGCTTCGCAATCTTTATGTCGTACCGACGCCGCTCACGCCTGATAAGCCAAATGCGACAATGATTGAAGACTTCTTCAGTGACGATTGGAAAAAAACGCTAGTCGAAGGCAAGCCCTTCAACCCCGAAAAAGATCACGAGGATCACACCTGCTATGGCAAAGTAATTTTTGCCCATAGGGTAGTCAGACCGAACGCAGAGAAGATTGACTTTTCGCAGTTCAAGCAACTGCTACTAAACATCTCGTCGGTAATAGAATCCCACCGTAAGACCCATCCGCCGCCCGGCAAAGCGTCATAGTTAAAATCCCCAGGATCCTGGACGAAATTAACGGTCTGTTCCTGAATCAGTAATAGTGAAGCGGTTCAAGATGCCGTTCGATGCTCAAGAGAAGGCAGGGGATCCTGTACCCCCGCGGGACTCTCTCGTTCAACTGGCGGATTATCCAGCCGCTAATAATCGTCGTTGATTACCTGATTGTCCATGAACTGGCGCATGTCTTGGAACATAGTCATTCCCAGGCGTTCTGGAACATCGTTGCCGTCCACGCCCCAAGCTGGGCGAAGGCGGAAACTGGCTTAAGAAAAATGGTTCGCAGCTGGAATGGTGCTCGCTTATCTGAGCATTCCCCGTACCGCTTGAATCCTCGGCCGTATCTACTAGCTATGGTCGTCCTACCTCAGTTTTATTCCATTCAAACAATCATAGGATGGGGGCAGAATTCTCGAGTCTGCGAAAGCATCTTCGTCGCCACTGCGAAAGACTTTGAATGAAATGTCGACTGGCATGCTCTTATGACCAGCGAAAAGCACACTTTCGTCAAAGAGCAGCGTTGAGGCATCCAGTATTGACACTGAGTCCATTTGGTTCTTATGTACTTGATCGGTCTTAAGAAAAAGTGGGTTCAATACGAAATTCTGTCCCAGAGTTTGGTCAACGATCTTTCGTGTAATTGGGGCTACAAAGGTTATTACCGCGACTTCGTTCGGATCTAACGATGAGATGTTTGCGACGTACACACGGCGAGAAGGATTACTTAGCTCAACCGTAACGTTTGGGGTTGAGCGTGCCCGCTCAATTTTCTCGAATGACATACTTGGTGCGAAACCCATTTGAATATGAGTAAGCTTTTCATTGGTACGATTCCGAAGACGAACTTTGAGCTGAAACTCTGCGTGTGCTCCGCGTGGAAGTGGCGACAAGGCTTGGCCGATGGCGAATGGGATCGTAACAATACGCAATCTGCAATTTGTAGAAGCATCACGGGATTCTTCATATATAGATTGATTGGGTCGCGAACCGCTAACCGCGACTTCGTAAAGATAGCTCGCGATACCGATTTCTATGGCATCTCCAAAGTTAAAGTCCGTGATGCGTCTAAGCTTCGGTAAAGCATCAGTTAATGCGGCCAACGTGATCACGCAACTTGCAGTCACCATCAATATGGCGGTTAGC
This sequence comes from Burkholderiales bacterium, assembly GCA_014860395.1. Lineage (GTDB taxonomy): Bacteria > Pseudomonadota > Gammaproteobacteria > Burkholderiales > SG8-39 > 2-12-FULL-64-23. The sequence goes on from JACZJU010000112.1 coordinate 5,123, forward strand.
TTATGCCCCTTAAACCATCCGACAGTTCGCTCGTACTGGTTCGGTGGCATTAGTTGAACCGCAGGCTTTGGATTACGTTTTTTACCCATGTGTTTCAATTGAAGTGTGATCCAACTTACGCAATGTACTAGGTAGGCCTGTTCTTAGCAAAGGGAGAGACAACAATGGCAAGAACAGGTCGAAATTGTGAATTCGAGATTCTGAAACCCGGACTTTCGCTTACGACGCCGATCAGTTTTCCAGAAGTTGACCGCGAACAGAAGGTTTCGCCGATTGTGCGAAGCTTCATGACGGCGCGCGAGAAAGGAATCCGGCTTCGATCAACTCGCTCGAATGGTAATTTTCGATTTCAAACGAGGATCCCACCCGTGCCCAGGGGGTAGAAATGGGGGTAAGTAGCAAAATCATAATACGTAGATCAAGCACTCATGCGGCGTGTAGGCAGTTGTTTGATAGACCTCCACTCCACCAATCCCCTGTTCCGTCGTCCAAAAAAATTCAAACCAAATTCTGTCCCGTACGGGACAAGGGCTGGTTGTGGACGACGTCTTGCCAGCCGAAGGTGTAGCGATGTTGCACTTCGATATGTTCATTTGAAAATGGCTCACGGCCGTAGTTCCTCCGCCACGCGTGTGCTCGCGACGTGCCGTAACAAGCTTGTTAGATTTCTCCGTCGCATCTCCTTGAGCAACGGAAACAGACCAGTCGGGGCGCAATATTGGCTAACCTATCCGAGTTTCGATTTGCCGGCCATAAGCCAATATTGGGGTCGATAGTCCCTAATATGGGGAAATAGGGTTGGTTCCTGGTTGCCCTTGATATTCCCCAAATGAGGGACGATAATCCCCGATATGGGGAACGATAAGCCAGTCTCAATTTCGGATGTCCTGTTTTCTGGGGTTCAGCAGCGGGTGCTTGGATTGCTGTTCGGCCAGCCTGGTCGCTCGTTCTACGCCAACGAAATCCAAAGGTTGGGAATGACCGGGCGGGGCGCACTGGAGCGGGAGTTGAAGCGAATGACCGCCTCCGGTCTGATCACCGTGACTGTCATAGGCCGGCAGAAGCACTATCAGGCCAACCGGAATTCGCCCATCTTCCAGGAACTCAGGGGGATCACGCTTAAGACCTTCGGCTTGTCCGATGTCTTGCGTGTCGCGCTGTCGCAGTACGCAGACGCGATTCGCTGCGCCTTCATCTACGGCTCGGTAGCCAAGGGCACGGATACTGCGACCAGCGATATCGACCTGATGGTCGTCGCCGAGGGACTGAGTTATAGCGAGCTTTTTGAGGCGCTAACGAAAACAGAAGAAACCCTGGGCCGCAAGGTGAGCCCCACGCTTTACTCCCCGGAGGATTTCCGCAAGAAGATGGAGGGCGACAATCACTTCGTCACGCGCGTTCTCAATCAGCCGAAAATTGTTCTCTTAGGAAACGAGGATGTCATCCGCTCAGGAACAACTCCAGAACCTGCAGAAGATCGGCAAGCTCAAGGCTGAGCCGCCCAGCCAGACCGAGTTCGACGGGCTCGTGATGTCGGCGAAGCGTAAGTTGCCCGACGCCGAGAATACGGCCCTGTCCCCCGACAGCCGTTTCATTCTCGCCTACGATGCGGCCCATTCGCTTGCGCTGGCTGCGCTGCGCTGGCATGGCTACCGTTCGGAGGCGCGCTATATCGTTTTGCAGGTTCTGGCCCACACCGTGTCTTTCCCCACAGCAAAGTGGCGATTTCTGGATGACTGCCACCAGAAACGGAATGCTGCGCTGTATGACGGCCAATGCTTCGATGACGAGCAGTTGATCAAGGAGCTGATTGCGGTGACCAAAGAACTACAGGTGGCGGTCGCGGCTTTGGGACCGGTGGGCTCCTGACCGGGGACGCAACACCGAGGACCGATTTGCCCAACCAAGGACGATCAGTTCGACAAGGATCAGCGGACGGTGCAGCGCATATCCTCCAGCCTTTTTTCCCCGGCCGCGCGTAGCCGCCTTGTCCCGCCGTGCGCTAAGGCGCTGGCCGATTCAGGTATTTGCGCCCGCCTCGGTGGCGGTTCCTGAAACCAACGGCTCAAACGTCGCCGTTTCCGCCGAATAAGCGAGCAGGTCTCCGCTGTCGATATCGAAATGCCAGCCGTGCAGCTCGAGCGCATTGCTGTCTATGCGTTCGCGGATCCACGGAAACGACAGCAGATTGTCGAGCGACACCAGGATCGCGGCCTGCTCGCAGGCCCTCGCCTGGAGTTCGGGCGGTTTCTGCGGCAGTTCGCGCAGCACCTTTTCGCGCGCGCGCTTGGCGATGCTGACCCAGGGGCCGATGAACTCGTATTTGTGCTCGGTGATGCCTTCGCCCGCCATCAAGGCAGCGATGCCGCCGCAGCTGGTGTGGCCGAGCACGATGATGTGCTCGACTTCCAGGGTCTTGACGGCGAATTCGATGGCGGAGCGCACCCCCGGCGCTTCGGATTCGTCGCGGTAGGGAGGAACCAGGTTCGCCACGTTGCGCACGACAAAGAGATCGCCGGGATCGGCGCCGGTAAGCATGGCCGGGTCGACGCGTGCATCGCAGCAGGAGATCACTAGCGCGCGCGGCTGCTGGCCGCGGCTCAGTCGCGAGAACAGGCCGCGCTCGTCGTGGAAGTACTTGGCCTGGAAGCGCTCGAAGCCGGCAATGAACCGGGCTATGTCTTTCATCGTTGTCTCTGGCGGGAAGGGATGCGGAGTATTCTAGCGCCGGGATGCGGATCCCGGCGCTGGATCTTCACGCGCGGCTGTCGGAGTTCGGCGAACTTGGCGCGGCCAGTTCCTTGTGCAGCCGCAGTGGCCGGCGACGGCGCAGCTTCAGGTTGAGCATTTCCACCGCCACGGAGAAAGCCATGGCGAAATAGATGTAGCCCTTGGGAATGTGCATCGCGAAGCCTTCGCCGATGAGCGCAACGCCGACCAGGATCAGGAAGGACAGCGCCAGCATCTTCACCGTCGGGTGGTCGTCGACGAAGTCGCCGATGGGTTTGGCGGCGAACATCATGACCGCGACGGCGATGACGATGGCGAGCACCATCACCGGGATCTCGTCGACCATGCCGACCGCGGTGATCACCGAATCCAGCGAAAACACAACGTCGATGATGGCGATCTGCACCAGGACGCCGACGAAGGTGGCCTGCACGGCGCCCTCGGGCCCGTGCGCTTCCGCGCCCTCGAGGGCGTTGTGGATTTCCATCACCGCCTTGGCGAGCAGGAACAGCCCGCCGCCGAGCAGGATCAGGTCGCGCCCGGAGACCTCATGGCCGAAGAGCGAGAACAGCGGATCGGTCAGGCGCATCATCCACGCGAGCGACAGCAGCAGCGCGATGCGGCTCGCCATCGCCAGGCCGAGTCCGATCACGCGCGCACGCTGGCGCTCCCCCGGCGGCAACCGGCCGACAAGGATGGAGATGAAAATGATGTTGTCCACCCCGAGCACGATTTCCAGCGCGGTCAGGGTGGCAAGCGCGATCCAGGCCTCGGGCGAGGCTAGCCATTCCACGGGCTAGGCGCGGGGTCAGTCGTCGCCGCCGGCAAAGCCGAGCAGGTGCAGCAGACTGGTGAACAGGTTGAAGATCGACACGTACAGCGTCACCGTGGCCATGATGTAGTTGGTTTCGCCGCCATGGATGATGTTGCTGGTTTCATACAGAATCAGGCCGGACATGAGCAGCACGAACATGGCGGATACGGCCAGCGACAGCCCCGGCAGCTCGAAGAACACTGCGCCGAGCCCGGCGAGGAAGGCGACCAGGATGCCGACCATGAGGAAGCTGCCCATGAAGCTGAAGTTCTTGCGGCTGGAAAGCGCGTAGGCCGACAGGCCGACGAAAATCGCGGCGGTGCCGCCCATCGCCATCATCACCACCTGCGCGCCATTGGGCAGGGCGAGATAGGCGTTGAGGATGGGCCCCAGGGTGTAGCCCATGAAGCCGGTGAGCGCGAACACGAAGGTCAGTCCCAAAGCGCTGTCGCGAAATTTCGTGGTGAGGAACAGCAGGCCGAAATAGCCTACCAGGGTGAGGATCAGCCCCGGATGGGGCAGATTCAGCGCCATCGACGCGCCTGCGGTCAGGGCACTGAAGGCGAGCGTCATCGACAGCAGCAAATAGGTGTTGCGTATGACCTTGTTCGAGGCGAGCGCGGCGGTGCCCGCATAGGCGGTGCCCGGCGTTTGCATGGTGTTTGGCTGGTTCAGCATGTTCGGTTCTCCTTCCTTGGTTGAAACAATCGGAAACGCGTGTTCACGGTGCCGGCAGTGCCGCCGGATCGGCCGGATCCGCAGCCGCGACCGCGGGCTGGCGAAATCCGCCGCGCGCCACGCAACGTCCGGCGCGGCTTGTGGCGCGGTCGATGGCTGCGTACAAATCCGACTCCACATCGTCGACAACCAGGTCGGCGCCGCCCTTGATCGTCACCTGGACACGGCAGCGTTTGTCCGTGCCGCCACGCGGCCCTTCCACCTCGCCCAGATGCACCGCCACCCGCTGCACCTGTTCGACCGCGCGGGCCAGAGCGTAGCGCAGGCGGCGTACAGCGTACTCGCGCACCGGCTCGGTCAAGGCGAATCCGTTCGCGCGGATGTCTATCCTCATGGCGCTCGCTCCGGTCAGGGTGATCGATGCGTCGATGGTAACGGCACGGGGGCGCCGTGAAAACTCGAATATAATTGCACTATCGTTCGAAAAATGCGAAGTGAGGTCGCACCATAAGCAGGCTCAATTACAAGCACTTGCGCTATTTCTGGACGGTGGCCAAGGCCGGCGGCATCGCGCGCGCCTGCGAACGCCTGCACCTGACGTCGCAGACCATCAGCGGGCAGCTGAGCGCCTTCGAGCATGCGCTCGGCCACAAACTGTTCACGCGCGCCGGCCGCCGCCTCGAACTGACAGAGGCAGGGCGCCTGGTGCTCAGCTATGCCGAAGAGATGTTCACCATCGGCGAGGAACTCGAGGACGCGCTGCGCGACCGCGGCGGCGGTCTGCCCGTGCCGTTCAAGGTGGGCGTCGCCGACTCGGTGCCGAAGTCGGTGGCCTACCGGTTGCTGGAACCGGCCGTATCCCTGCCTGAGCCGCTGCGCATGGTTTGCCGCGAGGGCAAGCTCGCCGGCCTCATGGCGGACCTGGCGATCCACCGGCTGGATATCGTGATCGCCGACGGCCCCATGCCCTCGGGCCTTAGCGTGCGCGGGTTCAATCACCTGCTGGGTGAATGCGGCCTCACTTTTTTTGCTACGCCGGCTCTGGCTCGGCGGCACAAAGCGCGTTTTCCGCGCTGCCTGGACGGCGCGCCCCTGCTGCTTCCGGGCGAGGAGGCGGCGGTCCGGCCCGGGCTGATGCAATGGTTCGAGAGCGTCGCCGTGCGCCCGAAAGTTGTCGGCGAGTTCGACGACAGCGCGTTGATGAAAGCCTTCGGCCAGGCGGGAATCGGCATCTTTGCAGCGCCCTCGGCGATCGCCGCCGAGGTGCGGCAGCAGTATGGCGTCGTCGCCCTGGGCAGCACCGATGCGGTGACTGAGCGGTTTTATGCGATTTCGGTAGAGCGCCGGCTGACGCATCCGGCAGTGGTCGCGATCAGTTCCAAGGCGCGCACGGAGTTGTTCGGAAAGCGCGGTAGCAGGTGAGATGGTGGGGTGAGGGTAGGGCGACGACGCAGTCGTCAAACGCGGTGCACGCGCCTAGTCGCTATCCTGCAGCGCGTTCCCCAGCCAGCGCCTTACCGCAGCCACGTCCTGCAGGCGGAAGCGCGCGCAGCTTGCGCCCTTGCCCACCTTGACGGAAATTCCATCCAGCCGGTTTACCGCGGCGAAGCCGTGCTCGTCGTTGCGGTCGTCGCCGATGAATACAGGGCGCCGCCCCGCGAACGGCGGTTCGGTCAAATACGCCGCGACCGCCGAGCCCTTGTCTACGCCGGCGGGCTTGATCTCGGCCACGCGCCTGCCGCGCTGCACTTCCAGCCCGGCGTCGGCGGCGGCAGCGAGCCGGTTCATCAGGCGATGCGCGTAGGCCGCGAGTTGCGGCGCGAGCCGGTAGTGCAGCGCCAGCGTCAGACCCTTGTCCTCCAGCAGCAGCCCGGGATGGCGCGCCAGCACGGGTGCCAGCGCCTCTTTGATCGCCGCCTTGGCTGCCGGCGGGGCAGCGTTTATCCACATGCGCCCGGCGGCATCGCGGCGCTCCAGCCCGTGCTGCCCGGCCAGAGGCAGGCGCAGCGCGCCCAGGCGGCCATCCAGGAACGCGAGCGCGCGGCCGCTGACCAGCGCCAGGGCGCCGGCGCTGGCGCGCTGCAGGTTCGCGATCAGCTCGAGGAGGGCGCCGTCGACGTGAACCGCCTCGGGCGTGTCGGCGATGTCGATCAAAGTGCCATCGACATCGAGAAAATAGGCCCAATCCGGGCGCGCCGCCGGCGGCAAACGACGCGGCGCGGTCACGTCTCCGCTCGCCCGGTCTTCTTCTCCAGGCGGCTGCGACGGCGCATGGCGGCCGCATCGAGCAGCATGCGGCCGGCCCAGCGGAAGACGTTGTACTCGGCCACCAGCCCGCGCATCAGGCGCATGCGGTCGCGCTGCTCGTCCGCCGACATGGTCAGCGCCAGGTGCAGGGCGGCGGCGCACTGTTCGGCGTCGTAGGGATTGACGATCAGCGCCTCGGGCAGCTCGCGCGCGGCACCGGTGAACTGCGACAGGATGAGCACGCCGCGGTCATCGTCGCGGGCGGCGATGAATTCCTTGGCCACCAGGTTCATGCCGTCGTGCAGGCTGCTGACGAAACAAAGATCCGCAGCGCGGAAATATTCGTAGACCTCGCGCGGCTCGTGGTGCTCGACCTTGAGCACGATCGGCGGCGGCCCGCGGCGCGCGAAGCGCCCGTTGATGCGCGTCGCCATGGCGCGCACCTGCGCTTCGTGATGCTGGTATTCCTCGATGCCGGTGCGCGTCGGCGCGGCGATCTGGACAAAGGTGAAGCGACCCACCCACTGGGGATTGAGTTCCAGCAGGCGCTCGATCGCGCGGAAGCGCTCGACGATGCCCTTGGTGTAGTCGAGCCGGTCTACGCCGATGCCGAGCTTGTGTTCGGGCGGAAGGTCGTTCAGCTGGCGCAGATTGCTGCGGCAGTCCGCCACCGGCTTTTCCAGCATTTCCGCCGCCGGCGGCCAGGCAATGGAAATCGGGTAGCGGCGCACGGCGGTGAGCCTGCCGCCGAAGGAGACGGTGAAAGCCGCGCGGTCGACACGCGCCTCGATAAAACGATCGACGGTATCGACGAAATTATTGCAGTGGGATTGGGTGTGAAAGCCGAGGATGCTGCTGCCCAGCATTCCTGCCAGCACTTCGTCGCGCCAGGGGCAGATGGCGAACGACTCGGGGTTGGGCCAGGGTATGTGCCAGAAGGTGATGACCGTGGCCTCGGGCAGTTCCTCGCGGATCATGCTCGGCAGCAGGGCGAAATGGTAGTCCTGCACCAGGACGATGGGGTCCTTGGTCTTCGCCTCGTCGGCCACCGCCTTGGCGAACTTGCGGTTGACCGCGACGTAGTGGGACCAGTCGCCCGAGCGGAAGGTGGGTCTCACATGCGCGATGTGGCACAGCGGCCACAGTCCCTCGTTGGCGAAACCGTAGTAGTAGCCGGCTTCTTCTTCCGGGGTCAGCCAGACGCGGCGGATGCGGTAGGCGGGCTTTTCCGGCGGCACCGCGACGCGGTCGTGCTTGTCGACCACATCGCGGTCGGCCGAGCCGCTGCCATGGGCGATCCAGGTGCCGGAGCAGGCGCGCATGATGGGCTCCAGCGCCGTGACCACGCCGCTTGCCGGCCGCTGCACCTCGATGCGGTCGCCGCGGCGCTGGTGGATGTAGGGCTCGCGGTTCGACACGACGAGCACATCCTCGCCGCGCAGTTCGCCGCGCAGTATCCCGCGCAGGGACTCCGGCGACCAGGTGATCTGTGATTCATCGCGCGCGTGCACATCTGATTCCAGGTCGCGGATCAGCCGCTGCAGGTCGCGCGCAATCGGCTTGAATCCGGGCAAGCTGGGGGGCGCGCTCCCCGGCTGCCGCAGCAGACCTTCGCCGCGCAGCAAGGCGCGCATGCCGGCGATCCAGCCGCGCCACGAAAGCTGGGCGACGATCACCGTGATCAGCGAGACCACGGCCGCCAGCCCCATGAAAAGGTAGAACAGGTAGCGTTTTGTTTCCTCGCTGCGGCGGGTGACGAAACTCATGTCCTGCACCAGTACCAGGCGGGCCTCCGGCGCGGCCTCGCTCGCCATCGGCTGAACCGTCACGTGCAGCGGCCCCTTGTCGCTAGGCAGCAGATGATTGCGGGGTTCCACCCAGCGGTCGAGTTCGGCACAGTGGATCTCCGCCGGAAGCGAGCGCGTGGCCAGGGCCTTTGCAGTCGGCGAGACGCAGTAGCCGATCGCAAACAGCCGCTCGTCGCGGGTGATGCGGTTGAAGAACTCCAGGATCTTGGCCTTCTTGCCGGCTGCCAACTGTTCCTGCAGTGGTTCCTGGATGGCGTTGGTGACCAGCAATGAGCGCGCGTCCAGATCGTGCACGAACCAGGTCAGGGTCAATCGGTCAACCAGCGGCGCGACGGCGTAGGCGATGCCTGCCAGAGCCAGCATCAGGGGCAATACGAAGCGCAAAGACAATCGCATGGGCTAACTCTACCAGCCAAGCTTGTTTTAGGATACCCGGCATTGCCTGCCGCAAACGCGGGCGGCAGCAAACCGCCTGAATGTGCCCCGGCAAGCTGCGCGGCTCGCCGGGTTGACCGAAATAACCCCTTTTTCGCGCTCTGTTTCCGCACGAGTCGCACGCCGATATGCGGATAATTCAGTCTTCCGCCACTACGCGTGTTCCGGTGGTCGGCCTGTGCGTCAATGACGACGGCTGGGCTGGCGCGCATTCGTGGCACAATCGGCACGCGCCGAAGGAGAAAGTCTATGTTTCGCCGTCGAATCCCGCTGCGCCGCATGGTGACGATCCACATGTCCCTGTCTCTCGCCTTGCATTCGAACCACGCACCGCGCGCGGCGGCGGCCGGAGCGCCGGATAGCGCGAATTCCAGGTGAAAGCGGCGTACTTGTACAGTTTGGCCAAATTCACCGAATCGCCGCACGGGCTCGGCGCGCGGCTTTTGCGGCTGCTCCTCACCATGCGGGAAAGGCAAGCGTGAAACCGTTCCGCGACCTGCCGATCAAGCGCAAGCTGGCGATTGTCGTCATGGCCTGCACCGGCATTGCGCTGCTCATCAGCTATGCCATGTTCGTCGCGACCGAGGTTGCCAGGGAGCGCTCGAAAATGCAGGAGCAGCTCGCCAGCTACGCGGAACTCATTGGCAGCAGCAGTGCCGCGGCTATAGCTTTATCCGATGGCGCCCCGGCGAAAGCCATGCTGGACGGCCTTCGTGCCCGGCCCGAGATCACGGCGGCCTGGATTCTGCGTCCGGACGACAGCGTGTTCGTCTCCTCCCAGGTCCCGGCCGAAGGCACGCACGCGCACCAGGGCGTGCCCGAGCAAACCGCCGATGGTCTTGCCGACCTGTTCGGACGCGCCCTGGTGGTGCGCCACGATATCGTGAACGACGGCCGGCTCGTCGGCAAGGTGGTCATCGAGGCTGATCTGCACGGGACCTGGCTGGAGCTGCTCGCGGACCTGAGCCTGGCGGCGTTTGGCATGGTGATCGCTTTTGCGGTCGTGCTGATCTTTTCGGCGCGACTGCAGCAGCTGCTGCTGGCGCCGATCATGGAGCTTTCGCGCGCGGCGCGGCGCATCAGCACGGAAAAAGTCTACGGGCTGAGACTTGCGCGCAGCAGCAACGATGAAATCGGCACGCTGATCGACGGCTTCAACGACATGATGGCCAGCATCGAAACGCGCGACCGAGAACTCGACGCGCACCGCACGCGCCTGGAGCAGTTGGTCGAGGAGCGTACCGGGGAAATGCGGCGGGCGAAGGAGCAGGCCGAGGCCGCCAGCCGGGCAAAATCCCAGTTTCTCGCCAACATGAGCCACGAAATCCGCACGCCCATGAACGGCATGCTGGGAATGACCGAGCTGCTGCTGGACACCGACTTGAGCGAGCGCCAGCGCCGGCTGGCCGATACCGCGCGCCAGTCCGGTGTGGCGCTGCTTACGATCATCAACGAAATTCTGGACTTCTCCAAGATCGAGGCCGGCAAGCTCCAGCTGGAACATACCGACTTCGATCTGCGCCAACTGCTGGACGAGGTGACGGCCATGGTCGCGGGGGCGGCGCACGCAAAGCGCCTGGAACTGATCACGCACCTGGATCCGTCGACGCCGTTTGCCCTGCGCGGCGACCCGGCCCGGCTGCGCCAGATTCTGGTGAACTTGGCCACCAATGCGATCAAGTTCACCGAGCAGGGCGAGGTGATCATACGCGTCGGACTGGAGCGTAATAACGGCGATCACGCGCGCCTGCGCTTCGAGGTGAGCGACACCGGCATCGGCATCGACCAGGATGGCCAATCGCGGATCTTCGACGCCTTCTCCCAGGCCGACGGCAGCACCACGCGCAGGTACGGAGGCACGGGGCTGGGGCTTACGATCTGCAAGCAGCTCGCCACTCTGTTCGGCGGGGAAATCGGCGTATCGAGCCAGTCGGGCAAGGGGTCGACGTTCTGGATCTCCCTGCCGTTCGAGAAACAGCCGGCGGGCGCTGCCCCTGCGCCTGCCGCGCCGCCCGCGCGCCTGCGCGATGTACGCCTGCTCGTGGTCGACGACAACGCCACCAACCGCGACATCCTGTGCGACGAGCTGCGTGCGATGGGAATGCGCGCAGACAGTGCGCCTGGCGGAGCCGGCGCGTTGGATATGCTCTATTCGGCCGCCGGGCGCGATCCGTATCAGATCGCGATTCTGGACATGCATATGCCGGTGATGGATGGTCTGGAGCTTGCGCAATGCATACGCCGCGACCCGGCGCTGAAGGGCCTGAAGCTGGTGATGCTGAGTTCGGTCGTGCGCGAGGTGCACACGCAAAGGCTGCGCGATCTGCGCGTGAGCCGCTGGCTCACCAAGCCGGTCAGCCAGCAGCAGCTGCGCGAGTGCATGCTGCAGCTGCTCGAAGATGAACGCAACGCGCCGGGCGGCGCCGGCGCGCAGGAGGCGGCGCGCCTGGCGGGAGCCGGGCGCAATCTGCGGGTGCTGCTGGCAGAAGACAATCCGGTCAACCAGCAGGTCGCGGTCGCCATGCTCGAGGCGCTGGGATGCACCTGCGACGTGGTCGCAAACGGGATCGAGGCGCTGGAGGCGATTGCGCGCGAACGCTACGACGCGGTTCTGATGGATTGCCAGATGCCGGTGATGGATGGCTTCGAGACGACCCGGCGGTTGCGCGAGCAGGAGACGGCGAGCGGCGCGGCGCGCCTGCCCGTGATCGCGTTGACGGCGCATGCGCTGGAGGGCCACCGCGAGCAGTGCCTCGCCGCCGGCATGGACCGTTACCTGTCCAAACCCTATACCCAGGAGCAGCTCAGACAGGAGCTGAGGCAGTGCATGACGGGCGGCACCGAGCCGGCGCCGATCCCGGCGGTTGCGGCGCCCGACACCGGCAGCGGCGCTCTGGACCGAACCGCGCTCGACAATATCCTCGGCCTGGGCAAGTCCGGCGGCGCAGACCTTTTGCGCCGGGTGATCGAGATCTATCTCAGAAATTCGCCGGATCTGATAACGGCAATGCACGCTGCAACCACGGCCGGCGACCTGACCGCGCTGGGCAAGGCGGCGCATTCCCTCAAATCCAGCAGTCTCAATGTCGGGGCGACGCAGATGGGGCGGCTGTGCCGGGAAATCGAATCCGTCGTCCGTTCCAATTCACCCGAAGCGGCGGACAAACTCGCCTCCGGCATCGACGCGGAGTACGCGCGGGTGGAAGCGCTGCTGCACGCGGAACTGGAGGGCCTCGCGCGATGACTGCCATGGCGGTCGAGGACCGTAGACCCTTGGTGCTGATGGCGGACGACGACGAGGTGGCGCGGGTGTTGATCGAGCACGCGCTGACAGACGCCAATTTCCGCGTGGTGCAGGCGCAGGACGGCCGGGAGGCCGTCGATGCGTTTCCGCGGGAACGACCCGACATCGTGCTGCTCGACGTCAATATGCCGGTGATGGATGGCTACGAGGCTTGCCGGGTGCTGCGCGGGCTGCGGGGCGGAGAGCGTGTTCCGGTTCTCATGGTGAGCGCATACGAGGGCAACCATTCGATCAACCTCGCTTACGAAGCCGGCGCAACCGATTTCCTGACGAAGTCCAGCAACTGGACGGTCGTCGCCTACCGTGTGCGTTACCTGTTGCGTGCCGCCCGCGCGCTGGCCGAAGGAAAGATACCGAACAGCCGGGCTAGCGGCCGCGCCGCGCGCATGTCCGGGACGCGGCGGGAGGCGGGCGATCGGCCGGCGAACGACGAAGACATCCGGCGGCTCGACGGCTATGACAGCCTCACGGGATTGCGCGACCGGCTGCGGTTCCACGAGCAGCTCTCCAGCGCCATCGCCGGCTGCGCGCGCACGCGGCAGCCGCTCGCGCTCATGTTTTTCGACCTGGACCGGTTCAAACGCATCAACGACGCGTATGGGCACGCGGTCGGTGATCAGTTGCTCGCGGCGGCGGCCAAGCGCGTTGCCGCCTGCTTGCGCGGCAGCGAGCGCCTTGGCCGCGGCTCCCCGGAAGGAGCTACCGCGGGCGAAGCGCAGCAAACCACGCAGGAATGGAATCGGCTGGGACGCTCGGGCGGGGATAAATTCTGCCTGTTCCTCGCGAATATCGGCGAGCCCGGCCACGCGGGGACGGTCGCGCGCCGCGTACTTGCCGAGCTTGCCCGACCGATATGCATCGGGCGGCACGAGATCGCCCTGGGTGCGAGCCTGGGCATTGCGATGTATCCGGCCGATGGCGAGGACAGCGAGACTCTGATGCGCAACGCCGAGGCGGCGACGTACCGGGTCAAGCAAGAGGGAGGCAACGACTACCGTTTCTTTGCGGGCACCGCCGCTACTTCGCCCCCTTTTTCATCACCCTGCTAAGGGATAGGCGCGAGCTCGCCGGTACGGCCAGCAAGCCGCGGCGGATGCGGCTATTCAGGTCAGGTTCGCGACGCCGAACGCCACCAGTGCGCAGGCGCCCGCGGTCATGAATGCCAGGTCGCGCAGATTTCTCCAGTCCACGGGGGTAACCCCTCCCTTCTTCTTGCGCATCATGTTCCATTCTATGCCGATGAGCAGAATTCCGAGGCCGGCCGTGATCAGCACGGATTTCATTATCAGGGTCATGCATTTCCTCCTCTGTCAGAATCCGTAGTAACGAAGGAGCGGCCATCCGCAGTGCTCCGCGACGCCGGGGGCAGTTTCGCGATTGGCAAAACGGCGCTCCGATATCCGCTCAAATCTTCATCGGCAAGATTACCATCTGCAGGCCTTGCAGGTGCAGGCGGCGCTGTATCGCCAGGGCCGCCTCGTTGTGCAGCAGGCGGATGAGCCAGTTTTCCCGCTCGAAAACGAGCTTGCTGGCGAAGTAGATGCAATTCGGAAATTCCTCATGCACCTGCTCGGCGAGTTTGATGGCTTCGTTCACCGGGTCGGTGCCGAAGCCCAGATAGGATTTGGCCGCCCAGCCCTTGCTGTTGCAGAAATTGACGAAATAGGTGAGGGCGACGTTGGCCTCCATCTGCGTAATCTTCATGTCCTCGTCGCCGCCGTAACTGTGCGAATCGACCGTGCGCGCGTTCACGAAGACGAAATTGCGGAAATGATCCGGGAACATGCGCTGCACCCAGAGCAATGCATGCAGTCCGCCGCCGCGGCTCGACCCCACCAGAAACACCGCGGTCGGCAGGGACGGATCGGGCTGGGGCGCGCTGGTCACGCTGCCGAATGGCTGGTTGGCGAATATTTCATCGACCTTGCGGATCTGCGCACGAGCCCAGTTGTAGTGCTTGCGTATGGTGATGCAGATGCCGATGATCGCGGCGATGATCACGGCCGTGAGCCATCCGCCTTCGGCAAATTTCTCCACCAGCAGCATCGCCAGGATGACCGAACATACGACAAAGCCGGCGGCGGACAAGGCCAGGCGCCCGATCCATTTGCCGCGCTCGTTGCGATGGCGCCACCAGTAAATGCACAGCCCGAACAGCGATACGGCGAAAGTCAGAAACACGCTGACGCTGTACAGGATCACCAGCAGGGACACTTCGCCGCCGGTCCAGATCAGGATGGCGAGCGCGGCCAGGCCCATCACCAGGATGCCGTTTTCCGTGACCAGCCGCGTCGACAAATAGCGGAATTTGTGCGGCACCCATGAGTCGGCGGCCATGTTGGACAGCACCGCCGGGCCGCCGAGAAAGCCGGTGTTCGCTGCGACGAACAGCAGCCCGCCTTCGAGCGCCAGCACCGTCCACAGCGCCGCCTTGCCGACCCAGGGGTCCCATCCCAGGCTCTGGATCACGGAGCCGAAGGCCACGGCATTCAGGGTCTTGCCGTCCACCGGTTTCGCCTCCCACAGCAGGTACAGCAGGATAATGCCGCCGGCGGTGAAGGCGAGCGACAGCGCCATATAGAACATGGTGATCTTGCCGGTGCGCACGCGCGGTTCGGCCAGCACGTTTACGTTGTTCGATACAGCTTCCAATCCGGTATAGGTGCCGCCGCCCTGAGAGTAGGCGAGCAGCATGAGCGCGGCGACGTGCGCCCAGCCCAGCTGCCCCGCGAGCGACCGGGTTTCCTCCAGCGTGGCCGGAATCAACTGCGGCAAGTGGCTCGCATGCGCACCCACGCCGTAGATGATCAGGAACGCGTGGGTGAGGATGAAGCCTATAAAAATCGGCAGCAGCACCTTGATCACTTCCTTCATGCCGCGCAGATTGAGCACGATCAGCACCACGATCAGGGCGATCTCCGCGGCGAGCTTGTGCTCCTGGAAGCCCAGGGGCAGCAGGCTGAACAGCGCGTCCACGCCGCTGGCAATCGATATGGCGATGGTAAGCACGTAGTCCAGCACCAGCGCGGCGCCGGAGGTCACGCCGGCGTAGGGCCCGATGAGCTTGGTCGAGACGCGGTAGCCGCCGCCCCCGGTCGGAAACAGCTCGATCACCTGGTTGTAGGCGAGCGCGATGATGAACACCGTGGCGGCGGTGGCGAGCGCCAGGTACAGCCCGAGGCCGGTGTGTTCGCCTAGCGCGCGGAATGTCTCTTCCGGGCCGTAGCAGGAGGACGAAATGCCGTCGGCGCCCAAGCCGACCCAGGCGAAGAACGCCACCAGCGCGATGCCGTGGCGTGTGTCCTTACTCAGCGGATCGAGGGGCCTGCCTACGAGCCAGGTGCGCAGTTGCGTGTACAGGGACATGCGCGGCCGAGGCTCAGGGCGTCCCGCCGGGTTCGAGTTGTTTTTCCAGCCGCCGCGCGAAAACCGTCATTTCCTTCGCCGCCTGTTTGTCGCCCTTCTTCTCGGCCACAGCTATGCCCTGGCGATAGGCGGTGAGCGCCGCCTGCGGCTCGCCGTCGTCGGTGAGCGCCTTGCCGAGCAGTTTCCACGCCGCCGAGTAGGCGGGATCCCGGGCCACCGCCTCGGCGAATTGCAGCCGCGCGTTGTGCGCATCGCCCAGCTTCAGATACTCGTTGCCCAGGGAAAAACGCAGCAGCGCGCCGTCGCGCGGCGTGCCGATGAGCTTTTGCAGATTGGCGATGACGGTTGCGGTCATTGTAAGATTCGCCCATCGCGGGAAACAATCCGCGAACGGGCCGCAATTATAGGCCTGTTTCAATTGAGCCACTTTTTCAGGATGCAGCGCAATCATGCCCAAAGCCGTGATCTCGACCCCTCATGCGCCCAGCGCCATCGGCACCTATTCGCAGGCGGTGCGCTGCGGCGACACCATC
Source organism: Burkholderiales bacterium (assembly GCA_014860395.1). Lineage (GTDB taxonomy): Bacteria > Pseudomonadota > Gammaproteobacteria > Burkholderiales > SG8-39 > 2-12-FULL-64-23. Next base: position 21,038 of record JACZJU010000112.1, read on the forward strand.
TATCTCTCCGGCCAGATCGGCCTCGACCCCGCGAGCATGCAGCTGGTCGAAGGCGTCGATGCGCAGATAAAGCGCGTGTTCGACAATCTGAAGGCAGTGGCCGAGGCCGCCGGCGGGTCGCTGGATGACGCCGCCAAGCTGACGATCTACCTCACCGATCTCGGGCATTTCGCCAAGGTCAACGAGGCGATGGCCGCGTACTTCACGCAACCCTATCCGGCGCGCGCCGCAATCGGCGTGGCGTCGCTGCCGCGCGGCGCGCTGGTCGAAGCCGATGCGGTGCTGGTGACCGGCTAAGTGGCGCATACGTGAAACCAGGGTCCGCGCGCGCTGCTGCCGCCGTGCCCGCCCGGGCGTGCGGGGTGGCCCCGGCCGAACCTGCGCCGCCCGCCTCGCCCGCGTCCTCGCTCAAGGCGAAGCTGGCAAAGCTCGGCATCCGGCGCCAGTTCGATCTGGTGCTGCACTTGCCGTTGCGCTACGAGGACGAGACCCGGCTCACGGCCATCGCCGATGCGCATGAAGGCGCGCCGGTGCAGGTGGAGGGCACGGTGATCGACAGCCAGATCGCCTATCGCCCGCGGCGCCAGCTCGTGTGCAAGATCGAGGACGAGAGCGGCCTCCTGTACATGCGCTTCCTCAATTTTTACGGCAGCCAGGCGAAGGCGCTGGTCGCGGGCGCGCGCGTGCGCGCCTTCGGTGAAGTGCGTCCGGGTCTTTTCGGTGCCGAAATGGTCCACCCGCGCTATCGCATCGTGCGCGCGGACACGCCGCTGCCCGAGGCGCTGACGCCGGTCTATCCGACCACCGCCGGTCTGCCGCAGGCGGCCTTGCGCCGCCTGATCGCGCAGGCGCTGGCGCAATGCGAGCTCGACGAAACCCTGCCCGGCGACATTCCGCGGCAGTTCGGCATGCCCGCGTTTCGCGACGCCATCGACTCCCTGCACCGGCCACGGCCCGGCGACGACGCGCGCGCGCTCAGCGGACGCACCCATCCGGCGTGGCGGCGCATGAAGCTGGACGAACTGCTGGCGCAACAGCTGTCGATGCGCCTGCATTACCGCGCGCGCAAGAGCAAGACCGCGCCGGCGCTGGTGCAGGCCGGCGCGCTGAGCGCGGGCCTGCTGGCGCAGCTGCCGTTCCGGCTGACGCGCGCGCAGAACCGCGCCTGGGCCGAAATCGCGCGCGATCTCGGCGCGGCGCATCCCATGCACCGCCTGCTGCAGGGAGACGTCGGCAGCGGCAAGACCGTGGTGGCGGCGCTGGCGGCGCTGCGCGCGGTGGAAAACGGCATGCAGGCGGCGGTGATGGCGCCCACCGAAATCCTCGCCGAGCAGCACTACCGCAAGTTCTCCGAATGGCTGGCGCCGCTGGGCGTGCAGCTCACCTGGCTCTCCGGCAGCCAAAAGAAAAAGGAGCGCGCCGCGGCCGCGGCGGACATCGCCTCGGGGGCGACGCAGGTCGCGGTGGGCACGCATGCGCTGTTCCAGGAGGGCGTGGTGTTCCAGTCCCTGGGCCTGGCCATCGTCGACGAGCAGCACCGCTTCGGCGTCGAGCAGCGCCTGGCGCTGCGCGCCAAGGGCTCGGACATCAAGGGCGCCAAGGGTTCGAACACCGCGGGCGTGCCTGGCGCCGAGCCGCACCAGTTGATGATGAGCGCCACCCCCATTCCGCGCACCTTGTCGATGAGCTACTACGCCGACCTGGACGTGTCTCTGATCGACGAGCTGCCGCCGGGACGAACGCCGGTCACGACCAAGCTCATCGCCGCCGAGCGCCGCGACGAGGTGCTCGCGCGCGTGCGCGACGCCTGCCGCGCCGGGCGCCAGGCTTACTGGGTGTGCCCGCTGATCGAAGACAACGGCGAAGCGGCCGAGGCTCCCGCCGGCAGCGCGCGCGTGCCGGGGCGGCGCCCCGGCCGCAGGCAGGTGGAGGCGCTGCAGCTGCAAAACGTGCTCGACACGCACACGCGGTTGGCCGCCGAATTTCCCGAACTCAAGGTGGGGCTGGTGCACGGGCGCCTCGCGGGGCGGAAAAGGCCGCGGTCATGGCGGACTTCGCCGCGGGCAGGATCGAACTGCTGGTGGCGACCACGGTGATCGAGGTCGGCGTAGACGTGCCTAACGCCTCGCTCATGATCATCGAGCACGCCGAGCGCTTCGGTTTGTCGCAGCTGCACCAGCTGCGCGGACGCGTGGGGCGCGGCGCGGACGACAGCGCTTGCATTCTGCTTTACCAGAAACCGCTGGGCGAGACCGCGCGCGCCCGGCTCAAAATCGTCTACGAGACCAGCGACGGTTTCGAGATCGCGCGCCAGGACCTGCTGCTGCGCGGGCCGGGGGAATATCTGGGCGTGCGCCAGAGCGGCGCGCCGCTCTTGCGCTTCGCCGACCTCGAGCGCGATGTCGACCTGCTCGAGGCGGCGCGCGATCTGGCGCCGCAGCTCTTGCGCGAACAGCCCGAACTTGCGCGGCGCCACCTCGAGCGCTGGCTCGCGGGACGAAGCGAATTAATGAAAGTATGAACCGGACGAGCTGGAATCAAACAGAGTGACTAAGAGCGTACTGCGGAATGACAATCCCAAGAGTTGTCATTCCGAGCATAGCGAGGAATCTGCTTTTGAATCGACAGAAAGCAGATTCCTCAGCCTTCGGCTTCGGAATGACAGGTAATTTTGAAATGGTCTCCAAGAACACGAACTTCGCGCAGATCAAGCAGCGGCTAAGCCTCTACGCGAAGCTGATGCGGCTGCACAAGCCCATAGGCACGTTGCTGCTGCTGTGGCCGACGCTGTGGGCGCTGTGGATCGCCGCGGGCGGGTGGCCCGGATGGATGATGTTCTGGATCTTTTGCATCGGTACGCTGCTGATGCGTTCGGGCGGCTGCGTCATGAACGATCTCGCCGACCGCAATTTCGACGCCCACGTGAAGCGCACGCGCGATCGCCCCCTCGCCGCCGGCCTGGTGAGCGTGAAGGAAGCGCTGTGGCTGGCCGCGGCGGTGACGCTCGTCGCCTTCTGCCTGGTGCTTGCACTCAACCGCTTCGCCATTGCGCTTTCGTTTGTCGCGCTGGCGCTCGCAGCCAGCTATCCGTTCACCAAGCGCTTTCTCTCCATCCCGCAGGCGTATCTGGGCGTGACCTTCGGCTTCGGCATCCCGATGGCGTTCGCCGCCGTGACCAACTCGCTGCCGGCGCTCGTCTGGTGGCTGCTGCTGGCCAATATCTTCTGGGTCCTCGCCTACGACACCGAGTATGCGATGGTGGACCGCGACGACGACCTCAGGATCGGCATCAGGACATCGGCGATTGCGCTCGGCCGCTATGACGTCGCCGCGGTGATGCTGTGCTACGCGGCCATGCTGGCGGTATTGGTGATCATAGGCGGGAAACTCCAGTTCGGCCTGTATTACTATCTGGGTCTGGGCGCGGCCGGTGGCATCATGCTGTATCACTACACCCTCATACGCGAGCGCGGGCGCGAGGGCTGCTTCAAGGCTTTCTTGCACAACAACTGGGTCGGCGGAGTCATATTTGCCGGCATCGCAGCGGACTACGTTAGTCGTTAACAGGGTGTTGAAAAAGGGGGCACGCCCAGTAGTGTCCGGTTAAGAATTAAACAGATTCAATTGGTTGGTGAAGTCGAGCTGGTTGGGCGGCATTGCGGTTTCTCCAAGTATTTGCCGTAGCGGAAGTTTTTCAAATGCAGTCACCGACAGGATCTGTAATAGGGTA
>JACZJU010000013.1 GCA_014860395.1 Burkholderiales bacterium
TCTGGACGTGGAAGGTTTCCCGCTTGAGCGCCACTGGCACTTTGTCTACCCGATTGGAAAACAGCTTTCCGCCATCGCGCAAGGATTCATGGACCTGGTACGCATCGAAGGCAGGCGGCTGGTTCGCGATCATCTCGCGCAGTGCACGCACCCCAATCCCGCCTACGCACCTGGCCTCAAACCCAATCCGGTCGAGAAAACTGTAGTCGGCCTCAGGTCGGTAGCATAGTGCCGGCGTACGCCCCGCCGGTGACGACCGGGAATTGTCAGACCGTCAGAACGCGCAGTCTGACAGAACTCCAAGCTAGCGAGTTAACTGGTAGCAAGCGTGCAGAACGCGCCGCTTTTCGCCTGCGTATGGACCGGAGTGCTCTCCGTAAGCGCACGGCGTCTCGGCGGCGCTTGATGAAGATCTCGCGGAAACGCTTTATAATCCGCCCGTGAGCGGGAGTAGCTCAGTTGGTAGAGCGCCGGCTTCCCAAGCCTGAGGTCGCGAGTTCGAGACTCGTCTCCCGCTCCATCCCGATTTGGCGTACTTGAGCGTGCTGCGTCCGCGCAGGCAAAGCGCCCCTTGCGCAATCGGCGCGCCTGGCCAACAATGCTCCTCCGGCTTCACCCCAAGCCTCACCAGCTAGAAGCTTTGCATGCCCGAATCCTTTGATGGAAAACTGGTCGTCGCCATTTCCTCGCGCGCGCTGTTCGACCTGGAGGAGAGCAACCGCGTGTTCGACGAACAAGGCGTGGCGGCGTATCACGCCTATCAGCTCGAGCACGAAGACGAGATCCTCAGGCCGGGCATCGCCTTCGGCCTGGTGAATAAGCTGCTCGCGCTCAACCGGCGCGATCCACCGCGGGTGGAAGTGATCCTGTTGTCGCGCAACACCGCCGACACCGGGCTGCGGATCATGAACTCGATTGGGCATTACCGGCTCGATATTTCGCGCGCGGCCTTCACCGGCGGCGAGAGCACGTATCCCTACGTGCCCGCCTTCGACGCGCACCTGTTCCTTTCGGCTAATCCGGGCGACGTGCGCCAGGCGCTCGATGCGGGGCATGCCGCGGCCACCATCCTGCCTTCCAACGTCGGGCAAAACCCGGCGCTCGAGGGTGAACTGCGCATCGCTTTCGACGGCGACGCAGTGCTGTTCTCCGACGAAGCCGAACAGGTGTACAAGCGCGACGGGCTGGTGGCTTTCGACAAGAGCGAATCCCATGCCGCCAGGGAGCCGCTATCGGGCGGGCCATTCAAGAATTTTCTCGCCGCCTTGCACCGTATCCAGTCCGAATACCCGCCGGAGCGCTCGCCCATACGCACCGCGCTGGTGACGGCGCGCGGCGCGCCATCGCACGAGCGAGTGATCCGCACCCTGCGCGCCTGGAATATCCGCATCGACGAGGCGCTGTTCCTCGGCGGCCTGGACAAGGGACGCTTTCTCAAGGCGTTCGGCGCGGATATTTTCTTCGACGACCAGCAGGGCCATTGCGAATCGGCTGCGATGCATGTGGCCACCGGGCACGTACCGTTCGGTGTCGCCAATCAAAAATAGCCCTGAATTCTCCGCGCGCCTGCTCGC
>JACZJU010000113.1 GCA_014860395.1 Burkholderiales bacterium
GCTGCGCAGCAACTCGCACTGAGCACGTATAAGGACGAGGAACTTCCGCCCGACTCGCGCTTCGCCGATGCGCTGGCGATACTCGATGGCATCGGCTTGCGCGATCCCGGCTGCGACAGTCCGGAAACCCTGGGGCAGGGCGGCGCCATCTATAAGCGCAAATGGGAACGCGGCGGGCAGGTCGAGGACCTGCAGGCGGCGCTGTACTTCTACCGCAAAGGCTGGCAATCCAATCCGCGGCGGGACATGGGCTACTGTGGCGTCAATGCGGTCTTCGTCCTGGACCTGCTCGCGCACCAGGCGCGTATCGCGGCTGCCAGAACGAAGACTATCGCGCACGAGGCGGATGCCCTCGATGAACAGGCGCGCTCGATGCGCACGGAAATGCTGAATGCGCTGCCTGGATTCGCGGCTGGCGACGCTAATACGAGCGGACAGTACTGGTATCTCGTGACCATGGCGGAAATCACCTTCGGCCTCGGGCAGTGGGAAGCGGCCGAGGATTGGCTCGCGAAGGCGCGGCAAGCGGAGCACGACGAGTGGGAGCGGCAGACGACGGCTAAGCAGCTCGTGGCCGTCGCGGGCATGCGCGGCATTCTGCCGCCGGAAGAAGGCAAGGCGCCCGCTGACTGGGATCATCCCTGGCGCGCATTGCGCGCGCTGCTCGGAGAGGACGCCGCCGCGGCGTTCGACAGCTATCGCGGTAAGGTCGGGTTGGCGCTCTCCGGCGGCGGCTTTCGCGCTTCCCTGTATCATCTCGGCGTGCTCGCGCGGCTTGCCGAATGCGATGCCTTGCGCAGCGTCGAGGTGCTGTCTACCGTCTCCGGGGGCAGCATCGTCGGCGCGCATTACTATCTCGCGCTTCGCCATCTGCTGCAGACGAAGAGCGACGGGGAATTGGGCCGCGATGCGTATGTCTCGGCCGTGCGCGAGGTGATCGACCAATTCTGCGACGGGGTGGGCGAAAACCTGCGTGTGCGAGCGCTCTCGAACCTGTGGGCAAACGTCAAGATGCTGCTGACGCGGACCTATACCCGCAGCAACCGCATGGGCGAGCTGTACGAGAAATACCTCTATGCGGCGGTGCCGGACGGACAGGCGCCCGGGACGCTGCGCAAGCTGCGCGAACTGTTGATCCACCCCTTGCTGAGCCGCGGCTCCGGCGGCGGCGCCGACGAGCGCGACGAGCAGTTCAAGCCCAGGTTCTCCAACTGGCGGCGCAAGGCCAAGGTGCCGATTTTGCTGCTCAACACCACTTCGCTCAATTCGGGCCACAACTGGCATTTCACCGCGAGCTGGATGGGAGAGCCGCCAGGGCTCACCGGGCAAGAGGTGGACATGAACGAGCGCTACCGCCGGCTCTACTACTCGCAGGCGCCGACCGAGGATTTGCGCGATTATCCTCTGGGATATGCGGTCGCGGCCTCCGCCGGCGTGCCTGCGCTATTCGATCCGCTCGTGCTCGACGGCCTCTATCCCGATCGCACCGTGCGCCTCGTGGATGGCGGCGTGCACGACAACCAGGGGGTGGCGGGACTGCTGGACGAGGGCTGCAATCTGATCCTGTGCAGCGACGCATCGGGCCAGATGGATGACCAGAAATCGCCCGCAAGCGGCGTACTCAGCGTGTTCCTGCGCTCCGTCAGCATTTTGCAGGACCGGCTGCGCGAAGTGGAGTACCAGGATCTTTCGGCGCGCGAACAAAGCCATGCGTTGCAGGGGTTCTTTTTCGTGCATATGAGGCAGGAACTGCAAATTGCGCCGATCGATTGGGTGGGCTGTGAAGATCCGGTGCCGCCTCATGGCGGCGCGGCGGTCACCAGCTACGGCGTACACCCGAAGATCCAGAAGTGTCTGGCGGAAGTGCGCACCGATCTCGACTCATTTACGGAAGTGGAGGCGTACGCGCTGATGGCCAGCGGCTACCTCATGACCGAGCACCAGTTGCGCGAGCTGGATAAGGCGCACAAATCCGCGGGACTAGCCGGCGGCTGGGCCGGCTTCGACGTCGGCGCGCCGCGCCGCAGCGATTGGCAGTTCGCGGGCTTGCTGTCCGTGATGGCGGGCGACCCTGACGGCGGCGACCAGCGCGCGCGCGATCTCGCGCTCCAGCTGGGCGTCTCGAAGATGCTGTTCGGCAAGGTATGGAAGCTCGTGCCGGCGCTGGGCACAGCCGCAATCGTGCTGGCCTTGGCCGTTCTCGTCGCTGTCGGCGTTTGGACCTACGACCACTGGCAGAGCAAGTTCGCGTTGCAGTACGAACTCAGCGTGGGCGAGATCGTGATCGGCGTAGTGGTGCTGCTGGTGGGGATGTTGCTGCCTTTGGGCAAGTTCATCAAGCCGCTGGAGACCTTCAGGAAGTGGCTGTTCATGATTGTTCTGGCGACGGCAGGCTGTATTTCCATGAACCTGCATCTTTGGCTATTCGAGCCGCTGTTCAAATGGCGCGGCAGTCTCGCGCGATTGATGAAATTGCCAGAGAAATGACAAAGAGGTAGTTTGCCGGATTCACGGCAGCCACAACTCGAATATAGCCCCTCCTTCGGGGCGGTTGCGCAGCACGACTTTTCCGGCGCGCGTGCCGTTGGTGTGGGCCTGTGCAATGGCCTGACACAGCGCCGTGCCCAGTCCTGTTGAAGGCTCGCCGCACTTGCCCAGACCAGGCCCGTCATCGGCAACCGAGAAGACGAGATACCCATCGAGCATGCCGCAGGCGAGGATGACTTCGCTCCTGGCGAATCGCAGCGCGTTATGCACCGCGGCTTCCAGCGCCATGCGCGTTAGGTAGTCGTCGAAGAACCAAAATGGCGCGCTCGGTTCGCGCGTGACCGTCTTGATGGCCACCGCCTGCGGCGGCAGCACCAGTCCCGCGGCGACTTCGCGCAGGAAATCCTCCGGGGTGTTGTCGCGCAGTTGCGCCTTCAGCCCTGCCTCCGCCGATCGATACAGGGTCAGAAACCCGACAAGCCGCTGCGACAGTGCCACGGTCGTGGCGTGGAGCTTGCCGGTATCGCATTCAAGCTCCGAGCCGATGGTGCGTTCGGCAATATTCCCCGTGCTCGAAGTCAACGACGCCAAGGCGTTCTTCAAGTCATGCACGACGGTGGCTACGAGGGCGTCTTTCATGTGACGGCTTCAGCGCGCGCTTTGAGCAAAAGTTCGTTGAAGAAGGCGGACATCTTGACCACCCGTTCGGTGCCATGGGCCAGCGCATCAAGCCTTGCCAGATACTCGCGAACCCGGGTTGCCACCTCAATGTCCAGTCCATTCTGCGAGATGAACAACAGATTGATTTGTGCTGCGGCAACCAGCACGCCGACGTTGTTTGGCAAGCCGGCTATCGCCTCGGCAATGATCGCCTGGGCTTCGGCGAGCTGGGCTTTTTTTGCCAGGCCCAATGCCCGTTCGGTCAGCGCGAGCATCTCCTGCACCTGCGCGTCGACGATGCGGCCGGCGATTTCCTCGCGGCCGGCATCTTTGAGCACCTTCTTTGCGGCTGCAATCAGTCGGGCATCCTCGTGATTCGCGCGCACCGCATTGGTGATGATGCGCTCACCCTCCGCATCTTTGCCGAGGGCAAAGCAGGCCTTGGATACGGCCAGGGTGGCTTCGGGGTCGGCGTTCTTGGCGAGTTCAAGCGCGCGCTCCAACGCCGCCGCAGCAGCCTCCTCATCGCCGGTCTCGCCATAGGCGCGAGCCTCTACTGCGGCTGCGATCGCCTGGAATCCTGTTTCGTTGGCAAACTCCCGCTGCACCGGTTTCAGCGCTTCCAGCGCCTTGTCCGGGGCGCCTGTGTCCATGTAGATCTGCGCCAGGGCGGCGTTGTCATAGGGGTTCTTGGTGACCGATGTGCGCGTGGATGCGACAACCTTGGCGTAAGCAGCCGTTGCCGTTTCCATATTTCCCATGCGAACGGCCGTTTCTGCGACGGCGCGCGAGCGCTTTGCCGAAGGCACGATGCTCTCGGCCTTATGCAGCGCGTCCAGCGCTTGCGCATCTTCCCCACGGGCCTGGTGTATTTCTGCCAGGAGCTCATAGGCTCCGACCAGTGTCGGGTTGGCCGCGGATATTGCCACCACCGCCGTTACTGCCTTTTCCGTTTCTCCTGCGTCGCGCAACGCCCTTGCAAATCCGAGCTCCGCCCACGGCACTCCCTGGCGAATTGACAAGGCCTGCGCGAACACCGCTTTGGCCTCGTCGTGACGGTTGAGGCTGGTCAGGCAACGCGCTTTCAGGCGCAGCGCGTCCATGGTGAACTTGGATCCGGCCTCGGTCAGCTTGCTGAATTGGGCGATAGCGCCCTCCAAATCACCCACGCTCATGCGCTTTATCGCCGGTTCGAGTGCGTCCTGCCTCTCGAAGTGCCGCATCAGCCGGCTCTCGAGATTGGTCGCCGTAAAAGGTTTGATGAGATAGTCGTCGGGTGCGTAATCGCTGGCAGTCGCCACGTAGTCGTAGCTGGACTCCGCGGTGACCATGAACCAGACGGTGGCCGGCAGGAGCAGCTTCTTCGAACGCACGTGTTCGAGCAATTGCTGCCCGTTGGTGCTGCCGCCCAGGTTGTAGTCGCAAAGCACCAGGTCGAACGGCCGGCCGGCCGGCTGCTGCGCGATCGCTTTCAGTGCTTCGGTGGCGGACGCGGCTTGGGCCACATCCTGAATGCCAAGTTGATGCAGCTGCGCGCGCAGGTTCGCCCGCATCCCCGACATGTCGTCGATGAGCAGGGCTTTCAATTTTGAAACGCGTGAGTTTTGAATAATGACCATAACGTCTACATAAACTCTAGAAGCGGATTGAACGGCGTTGGCGCCCCGCAACAGGCGGGCGGGCCAACCGGTTATTGCATCAGAAGGGACCGGCAACGCAGCCATGCGGGTAGCGCAACGATCCCCACTCGTCGCTCCATACATAACGGCAGCCTGCGGGCAATCCTTAATATTTGAACCGTAAAAGTATTCTTCGGCGTCTCCCAAGCCATTGCAGGGGACGGCTGCGGTCAAAAATACCCGGCGGCGGGGCATATTGCCGCGCACAATTCTTCCATCGGCGCCGGGAATGGCTATATTCTGCTATCGGCCCGTTTCGTTCGGGTGGCGCCCAGTCCGGGTGTATCGATCGAATCTCGTGCAAAAGGACGCAAGACAATGACAGATAAGAAGAAATTGAAGCGCGACACCATTACCTCACATGCCGGGCGCGACCCGCTGCGCTTCGATGGCGTCGTGAACACGCCGGTATATCGTGCCTCGACGGTGCTGTTCCCGGACGTCGAGTCGTACCAGGGACGCGACCCCGACGATTACAAGGTCATGCGTTACGGCATCTACGGAACGCCCACCACATTCGCGCTGGAAGAGGCCGTCGCGCAGTTGGAGGGCGGCCACGCCGCAGTGGCATTGCCCTCGGGCCTGGCCGGCATAGTCGCCGCGCTGGCCGCATTTGCGCGATCCGGCGCCCACATCCTGATCGCGGATTCGGTATACCAACCGACGCGCAATTTCTGTGACAAGCGGCTGCGGCCCCTGGGCGTGGACATCGAATACTACGATCCCTTGATCGGGCTGGCTATCGCCGGGCTGATTCGCCCTGAGACGACTGCCGTCTTCTGCGAATCGCCGGGTTCGCATACGTTTGAAATGCAGGACATCCCGGCCATCGCGGCGGCGGCGCATGCCAAGGACATTCCCGTGCTCGTCGACACTACCTGGGGCACGCCATATTTTTTCCGTGCGTTTGAGCACGGCGTCGATATCTCGATCCACGCCGGCACCAAGTACATTTCCGGCCATTCGGACGTGATGATGGGCATTGTCGTCACCAATGAGCGTTACTGGCTCACGCTGCGGCGGGCCGTTGCCGACTACGGCTACTGCGTGAGTCCGGATGACTGTTATCTTGCGCTGCGCGGTTTGCGCACCATCGGCGTGCGCATGCGGCAGCAGCAGCAGAGTGCGCTCAAGATCGCTCGCTGGCTGCAGGCGCGGCCGGAAGTTCTGCGTGTGCTTTACCCCGCGCTCGAGGGTGATCCGGGTCATACCATCTGGAAGCGCGATTTCAGTGGTGCGGCATCGCTGTTCGGGGTGATTCTCAAGCCCGTGAGCGATCAGGCTGTCACCGCGCTGGTCGACTCGCTGGATCTGTTCGGCATCGGATCAAGCTGGGGCGGATTTGAAAGCCTGGCGATACGCGCGTACCCGGAAAAATACCGCAGTGCAACCCAATGGAATCCGGGCGGACCGCTGCTGCGGCTGCACATCGGGCTGGAAGATCCGGACGATCTGATTTCCGATCTGGAACAGGGTTTTGCGCAAATGCATCGAGCGGGATGAGAGTACCCGGCCGCGGCAAAATTTATCCACAGAATTTGTGGACAAGCCTGTGGACAACCGCGTGGATACGTCTGCCTTAGCTTGACGAATTCTGCTGAATTTCGGGTGTGCCAATTGTTTGAGCGTTCGCCGCCACGCCAGGTTCAGGCAACAGCCGGCGCACGCTTGCGCTCGCGTCGGCGGCAGGTGGGACTGCGCTCAGAGTCCTTTCGCCGAAGCAGGAAGTCGCGGTATTTCATGTCTTCCTGCAACAGATGGTCGACCAGCAACTGCTTGATGTGCAGGCCTTTGAGCGCCCAGGTGAAACTGACGTCGGCGCGTTCGAATTCCTTCATGATGCGGTCAAACTGCGCGGTGAGCTCGGCGTGCTTGGCAGCGTGTGCGGCCCGATCCGGATAATTCCATAGCGCCAGCAGTCTTTGTTCATGCCAAAAATGGTGCGATGCTTCCATCAGCATCAGGTCGAGCAGTCGCTCTACCGTCGCCTTGTTCCTGCATTCGATAATGGCCTTGTTCAATTCGTTGACGCGCGCGACAAATTGCCGATGTTCCTGGTCGATTTCGGCCACGCCTACACTTAAGGATTCACTCCAGCGGATTTCCCATTCGCAATTGTTCACGGCAGTTCTCCCACAGGCGGCTTGCATATGGTTCGAATGTGAAAATAGTGCCGGCTTTTTGGCTGCTCCATTTGACAAGCATCAAGCAATTTCCAGACGCCATAAAAATCCCGGGTTTCGCGGGCATGGTGCAGAGGGCCGGCCGGCGCGATCCGGTATCGCCACGCATCCACCGGACGCATGTCGGGCGTTGGCAATGCCGTCATAATGCAGGGGAGCGCGCCGGCGCCCGCTGCCGGCATTGACAATCACAGATGCACGGATATCCATGCTGAAGGTCGCTATCGTCGGTCTGGGCCGCTGGGGTCAGAGGCTGGTCGAGTCGGTGCATACACGCGCAAGCGCGAAGCTTCGCTTCACGCACGCAGTGGCGCGAACGCCGGACAAGGTGCGCGCATATTGCGGCGAGCGCGGGCTGGTCCTGACCCGCGATCTCGCACAGGTGCTTGCCGACCCTGCGGTGGGCGCGGTGGTTCTGGCCACACCGCACTCGCAGCATGCCGGGCAGGTTGCCGCGGCGGCCAGGGCGGGCAAGCATGTGTTTGTGGAGAAGCCGTTTACGCTGGATGCGGCGAGCGCGCGTGCCGCGGCGCGGACCTGTCGCGACGCCGGCGTCGTTCTCGCGCTGGGGCACAACCGGCGTTTTCTTCCCGCGTTCGTCGAAATGAAGCGCATCGTCGCCGCAGGGGAGCTTGGGGAAGTCCTGCACCTGGAAGGCAATTTTTCGGGAAACTTCGGTCTTGGCTATCAGCCGGGCGCGTGGCGGGCGACGCAAGGCGAAAGTCCGATCGGCGGTATGACGGCAATGGGCATCCATATTATCGATGCCTTCGTCGGTCTCGCCGGACCGATCGCCTCGATACGCTGCGAGAGCCAGCGCAAGGTGCTGGCCGTGGATCTGGACGACACGACTTCGGCGTTCGTGCGCTTCGCCGGCGGCGCCACCGGCTGCATGAGCACGCTCACCGCGACCGGCCGCATTGTGCGTCTGCAGGTGTTCGGCACGCGCGGCTGGCTGCATTTGCTCGACCACCGGATCTTGGAGATTTGCGACATCGATGGCAAGGTGCGGCGGATCGAGTTCCCGCAGGTGGACACTGAGCGCGCCGAACTGGAAGCGTTCGCGGACGCCGTTGCGGGTGTGGCGATTTACCCGGTTCCAGTGGAAGACGCAATTCACGGCGTTGCCGTGATGGAGGCCGCGGTCCACTCGGCTGAGCGCGGCGGTGAGCGCATGGCTGTGGATGGCGGTACGGAATAGGGGCGCGGCAGTGGCGGCCGTTCGGCGCTCCTGTTGACGTGGCACAATTGTCCTTTTCTGCCAGCAACGGGCAATTGGTCCCGAAACAGCAAACACAGGGAGATCGAGCTATGCAGAACTCGAGCGGAAACGGCACCGTCATGTGGGAATTGGACGCGCGCGGTGTCGCTACGGTGGCGCTGAATCGGCCGGAGGTGAACAACGCCTACAACGGCGATCTGGTCCACGGCGTGCACGAAGCCATGGACGCGCTGGCTGCGGCGCAGGGTGTGCGCGCGCTGGTGCTCAAGGGCAATGGCAGGCACTTCCAGGCCGGGGCGGATCTGGCCTGGATCAGCGCGGTCGGGCAAATGTCACCGGAGGAAAATGAGAAGGCATCGCGCGCGACCGGCGAGCTGGTGCGAAGGCTGGACATGCTGCCGATCCCGACCGTCGCCCTGGTGCAGGGGGGCTGCTTCGGCGGCGGCACCGGCATCGTCGCCGCATGTGACGTCGTCGTCGCCAGCGAGGATGCGATCTTCGCGATTACGGAAACCCGTTGGGGCTTGATGGCGGGCATCATACTGCCGCAACTGTGCCAGGCGATCGGCTTGCGCGCATTGCGCCGCTATGCCTTGAGCGGGGAGCGGTTCGATGCGCACGAAGCGCGCCGCATCGGCCTCGCGCACGAGGTCTGCGCGACCGGCAAGCTGGAGGAGGTGGGCGCCAGGATCGTCGACGGGCTGTTGATGAATGCGCCGAATGCGACAGCTGCCACCAAGCTATGGTCGTTGCGGGTGGCTGGCGCCATCGTCGAGGACGCGCTGTTCGCCGAGCTGGTGCACGAGCATGCGTCCGCGCGTCAACTCGCCGAGGCGGTGGAAGGGCTGGCCTCATTCAGGGAAAAACGCAAACCAGCCTGGTATCCGGCCGCGGCTTGAGCGCTTGCAGGGAAAAGGAGCCAATTTTCGAATTGGTGCAACGGCCTCCGATTGGTCCATTACAACATTATTCGTAACGCTTCAACAAAGGGCAAAGACATGGATTTTCAACTCAACGAAGAACAAAAATTGCTGGTGGAACTGGCCGACCGGCTTGGGCGAGACGAATTCGCAGCCAAGGCGGCGCGCTGGGACCGCGAGCACGAATACCCCTACGAGAACGTCGAGGTGCTGCGCCGGGCCGGCCTGCTCGGCATGACCATTCCGAAGAAATTCGGCGGACCCGAGCGGCCGCTGATCGACGTGGTGCTGGCGATCGAGCAGATCGCCAAGTATTGCGGGGTGACGGCGCGCATCGTAGTGGAGACCAATATGGGGGCGCTGGGCTGCGTCATGGCTTATGGCACCGAGGCGCAGCAGCGCGAGATCGCGCGGCGCGTGCTCGAGGACGGTGACAAGCCGGCCATAGGCATGACCGAGCCCAGCGCCGGCACGGACCTGACCGCGCTTAAGACCCGCGCGGTGGAGCGCGGCGGCAGCTACCTCGTGAGCGGCACCAAGCATTGGATCACTGGCGGCGGCATTTCCAGGACTAACCTGATTTTCGCGCGCATCATCGACACCAAGGGGAACGACCAGGGAATCGGCGGCATCCTGGTGGATAAGGGAACGCCCGGTTTCACCATCGGTCGGGTGGAAGACGCCATGGGACTGCGCGGCATTCCGGAGGCCGAACTCATTTTCGAGAACTGCGAGGTGCCGGCGTCCTGCCTGGTCGTGCGCGATCCCAAGGACGGGTTCAAGAAGCTCATGAACGGCTACAACGCGCAGCGCATAGGCGCCTCCTCAGTCGCGCTCGGCATTGCGCAAGGGGCGCACGACCTGGCACTCGATTACATGGGGCAGCGCGAAGCGTTCGGGCGCAAGCTCAAGGATTTCCAGGGCCTGGATTGGATGATGGCGAAAAGCGAAATGGAGCTCGAGGCGGCACGGCTGCTCGTCTACCGCGCCGCGTGCAATGCACGTCGGCTCGAGAACAACGTCATGCTGCCGCAGATGAAGGAGGCGTCGATCGCCAAGGCGTATACGGGGCACGCGTCATTCGAGGTGGTGAGCGAGTCGCTGCAGATGTTCGGCGCGGCGGGCTATTCCCGCGATCTGCCGCTGGAGCGGATGCTGCGCGACGTGCGCATGTTCCAGATCGGCGGCGGCACCTCGCAGGCCCAGCTCAATATGATTGCGCGCAGCCTGTTTGCGGGACGCTAGAGCAGTACGTGGTGGCGTCTCTTTTTTGAAACCCTCAGGCCGCGGGAGTTTCAACCATAACCGTCTTTCTGGTGCGGTCTCGCTTCACCTCCGCACCAGAAAGACGGTTGGCGCGCAGAGCGCGCAATGGCCGAACCCCGCCCCTGACTGACGCGGCGACGCACTTCGAACTGCGGTGACAGGACTTGCGCGGACGGCGTCCCGTCCGCGCGGATCACCGCTGGTGCGCGGAGGTAAAGCGTGTCCGCGCACTAGCGGCGATCTTGTGGAAAGGCAAGCCCGAGTGGTTGTCGCTTTTATTCATAACCGTGTTTTTGGTACGGATACGCTTTTCATCCGTACCAAAAACACGGTTGGCGCGCAGAGCGCGCAATGGCTGATCTCTGCCGCTGACTGACGCGGTGACACACTTCGATCTGCGGTGACAGCGCTTGCGCGGACGGCGTCCCGTCCGCGCGGATCGCCGCTAGTGCGCGGAGGTAAAGCGTGACCGCGCACTAGCGGCGATCTTGTGGAAAGGCGAGCCCGAGTGGTTGTTGCTTTTTAACCATAACCGTGTTTTCCACGCGGAGGTAAAGCGTGTCCGCGCACAAGCGGCGATCTTGTGGAAAAGCAAGCCCGGTCGGCGCCAGTTTGCAAGGACTTGCACATCTGCGCAGATGTGCTGTATGATTCAAACAACTGTTTGAAACATACGTATGGATTCCCATGGCTGAAGTCGACACCCGGCAGCGCATTCTCGACGCTGCAGAATCATTGTTCACCGAACACGGCTTCGATGCGACGACGCTGCGCCAGATCACCGGTGCGGCCGAAGTCAATCTTGCCGCCGTCAATTATCACTTCGGCTCGAAGGAAGAACTGATCCGGGAGGTGTTCCGGCGGCGACTGACCTGGCTGAATCAACAGCGCCTGCAGGAACTCGATCGTCTGGAAGCCGAGGCCGGGGGTGCGCCGCTGAAGCCGAGCCGTATTCTCGAAGTGTTTTTCGGCGTGGCGCTGAAAATGGCCGCCGACACCGAAGGCGGCGGGCGCAGCTTCATGCGCCTGCTCGGACGCACCTATTCCAAACCGTCGGAATTCGTGCGCGGCTTTCTGGCGGAGGAATACGCCGCGGTACTTGCCCGCTTCAAGGCTGCGCTGATCAAGGCGCTGCCCGGCGTCCCAGGGGAAGAAATCCTGTGGCGCTTCCATTTCATGCTCGGCGCCATGTCCTATGCCATTTCCGGCACCGACGCGCTGCATATGGTGGCCGAAGACGCCCTCGATGACAGCGATCCCGAAGCGCTGTATGCGCGGCTGATGAGTTTCATGATCGGCGGCCTGCGTGCGCCTTTGCCCAAGCTTCAAGCCGGACCGGCCAAGCGGCCGCGTATCAAGAAAGCCGCCTGATGCACCGCGTCGGGCTCAAAGAACTATCGCAGCACACACCGTTTAATCGATAGGAGAAAACCATGGGTCAATACATCGCTCCCTTGCGTGACATGCATTTCGTGCTGCACGAGCTGCTCGAGGTCGAAAGTGAATTGAAACAACTGCCGGCGCACGCAGAGATCGATCTGGACACCATCAACCAGGTGCTGGAGGAGGGGGCCAAGTTCACCTCCAAGGTGCTGTTCCCGCTGAATCACTCGGGCGACCGCGAGGGCTGCCGTCTGGATGCAGCAACACATGAGGTGAGCACGCCCAAGGGCTTCAAGGAGGCGTACCAGCAATACGTGGAAGCGGGCTGGCCGGCGCTGTCCTGCGATCCGGAATACGGCGGCCAGGGTCTGCCCGTGGTGGTGTACAACTCCTTCGCCGAAATGCTCAATGCCGCCAACCAGGCCTGGTACATGTATGCGGGCCTGTCGCACGGGGCCTACTCCTGCCTGCATGAGCACGGCACGGCCGAGCAAAAGAAACTGTACCTGCCCAAACTCGTTTCTGGGGAATGGACCGGCACCATGTGCCTGACCGAAGCGCATTGCGGCACCGATCTGGGCCTGTTGCGCTCCAAGGCCGAGCCGCAGGCCGACGGTTCCTACAAGATCACCGGCAGCAAGATATTCATCTCCGCCGGCGAGCACGACATGGCCGCCAACATATTGCACCTGGTGCTGGCGCGCCTGCCGGACGCGCCGGCCGGCACCAGGGGAATCTCGCTGTTCCTGGTGCCGAAGTTCCTTCCCACGGCAGACGGCGGCGTGGGCGAACGCAACCCCATCACCTGCGGTGCGATCGAAGAGAAAATGGGCATACACGGCAACTCCACCTGCCAGTTGAACCTGGACGCGGCCACCGGCTGGCTGGTCGGGCAGCCGAACAAGGGGCTGAACGCGATGTTCGTGATGATGAACGCCGCGCGCCTTGGCGTAGGCATGCAGTCGCTGGGACAGACCGAAGTCGCATATCAGAATGCGCTGGTCTACGCCAAGGAGCGCTTGCAGATGCGCAGCCTCTCCGGCGTCAAGGCGCCGAACCTGCCCGCCGATCCGATCATCGTGCATCCGGACGTGCGCCGCATGCTGCTAACGGCGAAAGCCTATGCCGAGGGCGGGCGCGCTTTCACTTCATTCATTGCGCTGCTGATCGACCGCGAACTCAACCATCCGGACGAAGCAGTGCGCAAGGATGCGGCCGACCTGGTGACGTTGCTGACGCCCATCGTCAAGGCCTTCATCACCGACAACGGCTGGATTGCCACTTCCGAGGCGATGCAGGTCTACGGCGGCCACGGCTATATCTCCGAGTGGGGCATGGAGCAGTACGTGCGCGATGCGCGCATCAACATGATCTACGAGGGCACCAACACCCTTCAGTCGCTCGATCTTCTGGGGCGCAAGGTGCTGATGGACAACGGCGCCAAGCTGAAGAAATTCGGCGCGCTGGTGCAGGCCTTCGTCGAGGAGAATGGCACCGACGAGGCGATGAACGAGTTCGTCACGCCCTTGGGCGAACTCGGCGGCAAGCTGACCAAGCTGACTATGGAAATCGGCATGAAGGCGTTCCAGAACCAGGACGAAGTCGGCGCCGCCGCAGTGCCCTACCTGCGCGTGGTCGGCCACCTGGTCTACGCTTACTTCTTCGCCCGCATGGCGAAGATCGCGCTGGCCAAGCTCGATTCCGGCGACGGCTTCTACAAGGCCAAGCTTGCGACCGCGCGCTTTTACTATGCGCGGCTGCTGCCGGAGACCGCGATGCTGATCCGCCAGGCGCGCTCGGGCGCGGCGAACCTGCTCGAGCTCGAAGCCGAGCTGTTCTAAACAATTGTCATAGGAAGGAACTACCGTGAGCAATTTCATCGTCAGGAAAGTCGCCGTTCTCGGCGCAGGTGTGATGGGCGCGCAGATCGCCGCCCATTGCGTCAACGCCAAGGTGCCCGTAGTGCTGTTCGACCTGCCGGCCAAGGAAGGCCCGAAAGACGGCATTGTGCTGCGCGCGATCGAGAACCTGAAGAAGCTGAGCCCCGCGCCGTTCGGCAACAAGGACGATGCGGCTCATATCGAAGTAGGCAACTACGACGACAATCTCGAGGCGCTCAAGGGTTGCGATCTGATCATCGAGGCGATCGCCGAGCGCATGGACTGGAAGCACGATCTGTACAAGAAGGTCGCGCCCTTCATCGGCCCGAACACGATTTTTGCTTCCAACACCTCGGGGCTGTCGATCACGGCCCTGTCCGAGGGTTTCGACGCGAAACTCAAGGCGCGCTTCTGCGGCGTGCATTTCTTCAATCCGCCGCGCTACATGCATCTCGTCGAGCTGATCCCGACCGCAGCCACCTCGCCACAGATACTGGACCAGCTCGAAGGCTTTCTCACCACCACGCTGGGCAAAGGCGTTGTGCGGGCGAAGGACACGCCGAATTTCATCGCCAACCGCGTCGGCATTTTCGGCATGCTCGCGACCATCCATGAGGCGGAGAAATTCGGCCTCTCCTGCGATGTGGTCGACGATCTTACCGGCGCCAAGCTGGGCCGCGCCAAGTCAGGCACCTTCCGCACCGCCGACGTGGTGGGCCTGGACACCATGGGACATGTGATCAAGACCATGCAGGATAACCTCTCCGCCGATCCGTTTGCTTCGGTCTACAAGACCCCGGAGGTGCTGACAAAATTGGTGCAGGCGGGCGCGCTGGGGCAGAAGACCGGTGCCGGGTTCTACAAGAAAGTCGGCAAGGAGATTCAGCGCCTGGACTTTGCCAAGGGCGAATACGTTGCTGGCGGCGGCAAGGCGGACGACCTTGTCGCCCGCATCCTGAAAGAAAAGGATCCGGCCAAGCGCATGAAGACCCTGCGCGAGTCGACCAATCCGCAGGCGCAGTTCCTGTGGGCGATATTCCGCGATGTGTTCCATTACATTGCCGTCCACCTGGAAACCATCGCCGACAACGCGCGCGATGTCGATTTCGCCATGCGCTGGGGTTTCGGCCAGAGCATCGGACCGTTCGAGACCTGGCAGACCGCCGGCTGGCAGCAGATCGCGGGCTGGATCAAGGAAGACATAGACGCCGGCAAGACGCTGTGCAACGCGCCGCTGCCGGCCTGGGTATTCGATGGACGCAATGGCGTGCACCTGCCCGAGGGTTCGTACTCGCCAGCGCGCAAGAGCAATGTGCCGCGTTCGACATTGCCGGTGTATCAGCGGCAGGTGTTCCGCGCCCCGGTTGCGGGCGATGCCGTGCCCGACGGCACCAAGGCGGGCACAACGGTATTCGAAGACGACTCGGTGCGCATCTGGCATCAGGGCGACGAGGTGCTGATCCTGTCGCTGAAGACCAAGATGCACGTGATCGGACCGGGCGTCATCGCCGGACTGGCAAAAGCCGTGGCCGAGGCCGAGGCCAATTACAAGGGCCTGGTGCTGTGGGGCGCCGATGCGGCCGCGGGCGGCGCGTTCTCGGCGGGCGCCGACTTGCAGTCGATGCTGCCGCTATTCATGTCGGGCGGGGTCAAGGCGATCGAGCCCGAAGTTGCCAAGCTGCAGCAGGCGCATCTGGCGATGAAATACGCCAACGTGCCCATCGTGGCGGCGGTCTCCGGCCTGGCGCTAGGCGGGGGCTGCGAGTTGCTGATGCACGCAGCCAAGCGCGTCGCTTCGATCGAGTCTTATATCGGCCTGGTCGAAGTCGGCGTGGGCCTGATTCCGGCCGGCGGCGGCCTGAAGGAAGCGGCACTGCGCGCGGCAGCCGATGCCAAGGGCAATGATTTGCTGCAGTTCCTGAAGAACTACTTCATGAACGCCGCAACGGCGAATGTCTCCAAGTCGGCGCTGGAGGCGAAGAAGATGGGCTACCTCGGTGCCGACGACGTGATCGTGTTCAACCCCTACGAGCTGCTGCATGTGGCCAAGGTCGAGGCGCGCGCGCTGTTCGATGCCGGCTACCGGCCGCCCTTGAAGGCGCAGTTTCCCGTTGCCGGGCGCTACGGTATGGCGACCATCATGGCGCAGCTGGTCAATATGCGCGATGGCGGTTTCATCTCCGCGCACGACTACAAGCTGGGCGCGATGATCGCCGAGATCGTCTGCGGCGGAGAAGTGGAAGCCAACAGCCTGGTAAACGAGCAATGGCTGCTCGATCTGGAGCGCAAGGCGTTCATGGAACTGCTCAACCATCCCAAGACTCAGGAACGCATCATGGGCATGATGCAGACCGGCAAGCCGGTGCGCAATTAAGCCGGCGTTCCAGACCGGGCCATTTCGGTTTAACCGAAATGGCCGCTGATTTAGGGGAGCGCGAGGGGATACGCCCCGAAGGAAGTCCCCTCGGGGGATGTCCCCTCGCATCCAAATAGACCTAGGAGAAATCAAATGACCAAACAATTGCAGGATGCATACATCGTCGCCGCGACCCGCACGCCGATAGGCAAAGCGCCGCGCGGCATGTTCAAGAACGTGCGGCCGGACGATCTGCTGGTGCGCGCGATCCAGTCCGCGGTGTCGCAGGTGCAGGGGCTGGACGTGAAACTCATCGAAGACGCCATCGTCGGCTGCTCGTTTCCCGAAGCCGAGCAGGGCCTCAACGTGGCGCGCATGGCAGTGCTGCTCGCCGGCCTGCCGAAGACGGTAGGCGGGGTGACCGTCAACCGCTACTGCGCCTCCGGCATCACCGCCGTGGCGATGGCGGCCGACCGCATCCGTGTCGGCCAGGCCGATGTGATGATCGCGGCAGGGGTGGAATCCATGTCCATGGTGCCGATGATGGGTTACCACCCGTCGATGAACATGGACATATTCAAGGACGAAAACATCGGCATGGCCTACGGCATGGGCCTGACCGCCGAAAACGTGGCCAAGCAATGGAAGATTTCACGCGAGGCGCAGGACGAGTTTTCGCTCAAGTCTCATCAAAAGGCGATCGCGGCGCAGCAGGCGGGTGAATTCAAGGACGAGACGACTTCGGTCGATATCGTGGAGCGCTTTCCCAACCTCGCGAGCGGTAAGATCGACATCAAGACGCGCAGCGTCAGCCAGGATGAAGGCGCGCGCGCCGATACCAATCTCGCTTCGCTGGCGAAACTCCGCCCGGTGTTCTCGCCCAAGGGCTCGGTCACGGCGGGCAACAGTTCGCAGACATCGGACGGCGCGGGCGCGCTGATTCTGGTCAGCGAAAAGATTTTGAAGCAATTCAACCTGACACCGCTCGCGCGTTTCGTTTCGTTTGCTGTCCGGGGCGTGCCGCCGGAAATTATGGGCATCGGTCCGAAGGAGGCGATACCCGTGGCGTGCAAGGCAGCCGGCATCAGCCAGGATCAGATTGACTGGTTCGAACTCAACGAAGCTTTCGCGGCGCAGTCGCTGGCGGTGATGCAGGATCTGGGACTCGATCCGGCCAAGGTGAATCCGATGGGCGGTGCCATCGCGCTGGGCCACCCGCTGGGCGCGACCGGGGCGATCCGTTCCGCTACTGTCATTCACGCCCTGCGGCGCAAGAACCTGAAATACGGCATGGTGACCATGTGCGTAGGCACCGGCATGGGGGCGGCAGGGATTTTCGAGCGCGTGTGAGGCTTACGCGTTCTGGCAGGCAATTGTTCTCTGGGCCGGCGCTAGAAACGGAAATTTTCGACTCTTGCCCTGCAATCGTCATAGGAAACGGTGACGCGTCGGCGATACAACTCGCCGACCGTCATTTCCGAGGCGGGCTGTGGCAGGCTCATGGGTGCTTCCAGGCAATGCTGGAATATCTGGCTGACCACATCGCCCATGCGCTCGCAACTGGTGTAGTAGAGTAAAGCTCTACCTTTGTCATCAGCATCTGGAGCGATCACGACATTCCCGCATTTCTTTTGCAGGTAATTGATCGCAGTGTGTTCTTTGCCGTCGTCGAGGAAAAGGATGTTCTCTCGAACGACCGCGCAATGCCCCTTCTGCCGCGCGCACTCCGCGGCGAAGTGAACGGGATTCTCTACATATTTGCTCATCTGAACCTCCCGGAGAATATGTGACTGCGTGGCCCCATATTACTCACATTTTACAGCCGCGCCAGCCTTACCCGTTGGGCTAGTGGCGCGCACCGCTGCCCTCGGCCAGCCGCCGCAGCCTTTCAATTGCCGGTCCCAGCGGACCGGGTAAGTGCGTCCAATCGATCGCATCCAGCAGATTCTTGACCATGAGGCCGAGTTCGGTGTCGCCGTCTATGGTGAGACGGCGCGAGAAAAACAGCGTGTCCGGGTCTTCCAGGCGGCGCGCGAGGCGGTAATAGTCCCAGGCGCTGGCGCAGATCGTGACCTCGGGCTCGCCGCGCAGGGCGGGCAAGAATCCGATCGGCGTCAGGCTGATGCGGCAATTCAGACCGGCATCGCTCACCTGGATGGCGACGACGCGGCGCAGCAGGCGCTGCTTCGTCTCCGCGTCCAAAGTAGGCAGAAACAGCAGATTGAGCGCTGCGCACACCACGGTCGAAGGCGGCCATTGCGGCAGGCGTCCAATCAGGCCGGCGAGCGGCGCGGGCAGGAACGGGCGCTCGGCATTCATGCCGGCATCCGATATTCCATGCCGGGGACGCCGTGCCAGTAGCCGTTGCAGGGCGGGGCCACTCGCAGTCCGTCTAGCGGGGCGCCGGGCCGGCCGGCGCAGCGTTCGCGGAAGCTTTCGACGATCGCCAGCATGTCGCGCGACTGCGGCGACAGGCGCACCACGTCCACTTCGAGACCGCGCAACTCCGCGATCGAGTCCGACAGATCGTACACCAGCGCCGATTGCGTCTGTATTCCATTCAACGTCAGGAACGCGGACTTGTCGCGCGTCCGCAGGGCGAGACCGTCGGCATCGTCCAGGCAGCGGAACTGGCAGTCGTCCTTGGGCAAGTTGTGATGGCGTGCAGTGAAGCAGCGCGCGGAGAACGCAAGCGGCATGCGTCCGTAGGCAAACACCTCGGTCTCGATGCCAGCCGGGCGGGTCGTTTGCAGTTCGCGCAGGGTATCGCGCGAGAGTTCCAGTGGCAACACGAAGCGGGTCGCGCCGAGCTCGGCGATCCAGGCGAGCGCTTCGTTGTTGTATATGTTCAGATGCGGTCCGGCGACGAAAGGCACGCGGCCGGCGAGCAGGCGCACCGCACCCATCTCGTTGGCTTCCACGGTGAATTCGTCGTTCGCGGCAATGCGGCGCAGGGTCTTCAGGTCCGATTCGGATTCGATCAGCGCCTGCGAAGACAGCACCACCTGTTTGCCGCTGGCGGCGAGGTCGCGCGCGAGGCCTAGCCAGTCGTCCAGGCGCAGATTGTGCCGGCGCGAGCACACGACTTCGCCGAGGTAGACGATATCGACGCCGGAGTCGGCGATGCCGGCATAAAACTCCAACAGCGCCTCGCGCGTCCAGTAGTACAGCACCGGGCCCAGGCTGAGCTTCATCATCCTAGAGGCCGTTTCGGATTTTTCGAAACGGCTCCTGAATTAGGAGAGCATGAGGGGATACATCCTTGCATATTGCAATGAGTCATTATTTCCATTTCCGATGATAGGCGCCCAGCGTGTGCTGTTGGCCCTCGGCCACGCGCGCGAGGCCGTTCGTCCAGTCGGGCTGGACGGAAAAACGTTCGGGGTTCCGCGTATGTGCATCGATCGCCGTGCGCCAGATGCGCGTCACCGCTGCGACATACGCTGGGCTGCGCTGGCGGCCTTCGATCTTGATTGCGGCGACGCCGATATTCGCCAGCTCCGGCAGCAGCGCCATCGCATTGAGGCTGGAGGGTTCTTCGATGGCGTAGTAAGTTTCCTCATCGACGTCGAAACGGCCCTTGCACAAGGTCGGATAGCCGGCGTTCTCCCCCGGGCCGTAGCGGTCGATCAGGATGCCGTTGAGCCTGGCATCCAGAGTGTCGCCGTGCTTTTCCCAGCGCACTGCTTTGGCGGGAGAGCATACCCCGCGGGTATTGGGCGATTCGCCGGTGACATAGGACGACAGGGCGCAGCGCCCCTCGACCATCACGCACAGGCTGCCGAAACCGAACACTTCGATCGGCACCGGCGTGTTCTTGATGACGTCGGCGACCTGGGCAAGCGAGAGCACGCGCGGCAATACGGCGCGCGCGATGCCGAAATGCTCGTGGTAGAAATTGATCGCTTCGTAATTGGTGGCCGAGGTTTGTACCGACAGGTGCAGCCGCAATTGCGGGTGGCGCTTGGCCGCGTAGCGCATCAGGCCGGCGTCGGCCAGGATCACCGCGTCTATGCCAAGTTCTGCGGCCCCGTCTATGGCGCGTTGCCAGCGCGGCGATGCCTCGCCCTGCGGGAAGGTGTTGATGGCGAGCAGCATTTTTGCGCCGGCGGCATGCGCGTAGCGCAGGCCTTCGCGCGCGCTTGCGGCATCGAAGTTGAGGCCGGCGAAATTGCGCGCGTTGGTTTCGTCCTTGAGGCCCATGTAGACCCAGTCGGCGCCGTTGTCGACGGCCGTCTTGAGCGAGGGCAGGTTGCCGGCCGGGCAGACTAATTCTGGAACGGACACGATACGGGTCGCGCTAATGGGGTGGCGGGAGGGGCTATTCGCATAGACCGCGTACTCTAGAGGTCATGTGTCGGACAGGCTTTGATCTGGGTCAAATATTTCGGGACAGTATACCGCGCTCAGCGCAGGCAAGGGCGCCCGGTATCAGGATGGATGCGATAATGCGCAAGGAGGAACCGTATGCGCATAGCCGAGAAACCGCTTGCTGTTTCGGATGACGTGGTCGTCGCCGCGACGCGGGCCTGGCTGGAGCGCGCCGTGATCGGCCTCAACCTGTGTCCTTTCGCCAAAACGGTTCACGTCAAGAACCAAATCCGCTATGCCGTGAGCGCGGCGCAAACGCCGGAGAAATTGCTCGTCGATCTGGTCAAGGAACTGCGTACCCTGCAGTCGGCGGATGCGTCTGAAATCGACACCACGCTGCTGGTGCATCCGCGCGTGCTTACCGATTTTCTTGACTATAACGATTTTCTTGAATTGGCCGACGCCGCCGTCGCGGGCGAGGGGTTGGAGGGAGAAATCCAGATCGCGAGCTTCCATCCGCGCTACCAATTCGCCGGCACCCGGCCTGAGGACATCGAGAACCATAGCAACCGCTCGCCCTACCCGACGCTGCACCTGCTGCGCGAAGCGAGCATCGAGCGCGCAGTGGCGGCCTTCCCCGATGCCAGCGAAATCTTCGAGCGAAACATCGCGACCTTGCGCCGCCTCGGCCACGATGGCTGGCGTCGCCTGGGGGTGGACAAGACATAGCGTGCGCGGCATTTGTCCAGGCGCATTGGCCGCAGACTGGGTAGAATGCGGCGCGTTGCTTTAGAACCCGCCACAGGATGACGGGGAACCCTCTCCCCACGCCCGTGTGGATCGGAGGTCGATTTAGCGGCGCTGAAACGATCTCCTTACTGACTAGGATATGTAGACGTGAAGAAAACCGATTTGGCAAAGAACAAGGGTCTGAAAATCAATAGCAGCGCGAACCGGTTCGGCACTCCCGGGCGCTTTGGCAAGGATGCCGGCCTGCCTTTGCAGCGGCGCGAACAGCGCAAGCAGGAGCAGGCGCTCGGTTTGATCCCGTTTGCGGTCAAGCTCAACGGCGACCTGGTGAAACAGGTCCAGGCGCTGGCGCAGGAACGCAAGACCGGCTTGAACGAGGTGGTGGCCGATCTGTTGAAGAAAGGCCTGGAAGCGTAAGCTCGATTCCAGGACGGGGGTACGCGGGCTGTCAGCGTAAAGGGGCGGGCGGGACTTTGATCCTGCTCAGGTGGACCTGCACTCTGTCCTGCGTATCGCCCAGCCAGATCTGTTCGTCCTGAATGGTGCAATTCAGCTGCATATTGCGTTGCGCCAGCTTCGCCAGCGCCTGGCTGTCGGTCGACGGCACCGAGACCACGGTCAGGTTTCTGCTTCGCTCAAGCTTGCGGCCTACCTGATCCCACCAGATGGCGGCGCCATGCCCGCCATAGCTGTAGACGAATACCTCGTGCGCGCGGCCGCAGGCCCTGCGCAAGCGTTTTTCATCGGGCTGGCCGACGTCGATCCATAGTTCGATCGCACCGGTCAGATCCTTGCGCCACAAATCGGGTTCGTCGTCCGTGCTCAGTCCCTTGCCGAACGACAGGGCCTCGTCGGCGTGCAGGGCATAGGCGAGCAGGCGCACCATCATGCGCTCGTCTGTTTCTGAAGGATGGCGGGCGATGGTGAGCGCATGGTCATGGTAATAATTGCGATCCATGTCCGCGATTTGCAGTTCGGCTTTGAAGATGGTCGCCTTGAGGGCCATGGCGTCTCGCTTGCGCTGAATAAAATGAAACGGGGGCTTGCGCCCCCGTTGGTTCTTGTGATTCGCGCGAGTCTATTCGACCTTGGCTTTGGCGCGCAGGTCGGCCACCACCTTCTCGAACATCTCTTGCTGGAGGCGCTGCTCCAGCTTGGGCTTGACCTGCTCGTAATCAGGAAATGTTGCCGGGCGGATGTCCTCGAGCTGAATCACGTGCCAACCGAACTGGGACTGCACCGGCGTTTCGGTGTACTTGCCCTTTTCCAGCTTCACCATGGCGTCGGAGAAGGGCTTGACGAATCCGCTCGGCAGGTTCCAGTCCAGGTCGCCGCCGTGGTCCTTCGAACCGGGATCCTTGGACGCTTTCGCCAGTTCCTCGAATTTCTCGCCTTTCTTCAGTTTCTCGATGATCGCCTTTGCCTCGGCCTCGCTTTCGACCAGGATGTGGCGCGCCTTGTATTCCTTGTCGCCCATCTGTGCCTTGATTTTTTCGTACTCGGCCTTCAGGGCAGCTTCGCTCACCGGGTGACGTTTGAGATAATCGGTGTGGTAGGCCTGCGCCAGGATGTTAGAGCGCGCAATGTCGATTTGGGCTGCGGTATCGGCGCTCTTGTCCAGCTTCTTGAGCTTGGCTTCCTGCGCCAGGACTTCCAGCGTAATGAGGCGATCGCGTATTGCCTCGCGCAGTTCCGGCGTATCCTTCTGCCCCTGCGCCTCCTGGGCGTGCACGATGGCATCCACCCTGCTCTTCGGGATCGCAACGCCATTGACGGTCGTGGCCTTGGCGCTCGTGCCGGCCGCTTGCGCCAGGGCAAGGCCGGGCAGCGATAGCGCAATGGCCAGAACCAGGGTCAGGCGGGGAAGTGTGGGTTGCATGGTGGTTCCTCTGTATTTACTGCGGTTGCGAAAAAACTTTCGACTCTTCCGGCGCATAGGCACGGATGGCGAGGGCGTGAATTTGCTGTTGCATCATGGGAGCGAGCGCCGCATAGATCAGGCGGTGGCGCGCGACCGTGTTCTTCCCCGAGAACTGCGGCGAAACGATGGTGAGCGAATAATGCCCGCCGCCGCCTTTGGCGCCCTCGTGTCCGGCATGCTTGGCGCTGTCGTCGGTGATTTCCAGCCGGCTGGGTTGAAGCGCCGCCAGCTTCTGTTCGATCAGCAGTGCGACATTCATATGTTTCTCACTTCGATTCCTTCTGTTCCATGTACTTGGCCAGGAACAGCGCCTGCCCGATCACGAACGCCAGCATCAGGCCCATGCCGCCGAACAGCTTGAAATTGACCCAGGTGTCGGTGGAATAGTTGAAGGCGACGTAGAGGTTGAGAAAACCCATGCAGGCGAAGAATCCGGCCCAGCTCAAATTGAGCTTGTTCCATGCCGGATCCGGCAGCTGGATCTGCGCTCCGAGCATGGTGCGTATCAGGTTCTTGCGGAAAAACAGGGCGCTGGCGCCGAGCACGGACGCGAATAGCCAGTACAGCACCGTCGGCTTCCACTTGATGAAGGTCTCGTCGTGCAGGTACAGCGTCGCTCCGCCGAATACCGAGATGATTGCGAGGCTCACCCACAGCATCGTATCTACCTTGCGGTGACGCAGCCAGACCCAGGCAATTTGGCCGAACGTTGCGATGATCGCCACCGCCGTGGCGATCAGGATCGGCGCCTGGCTCGGCGCGATGCCGCTGCCCAGCCAGCGGGCAGCGAAATCATGCGCGACCGATTCGTTCGCGCCCGCTACCTTGAAAGCGGCAAAGAACAGGATGACAGGGAAGAGATCGAACAGAAATTTCATGGGCGTGGATTATAGCAGGCTTGAGTGCGGCGACCGCTTTTGCACCGCTGCGCGAGCCGCTTGGCGGCGGACACGGCGCACATTTCGCGCACAAGTCCGCGGCAAGGCGGCAATCAATTGATAAAAAGGACTATTTGGCAAATTTTAGCGACGCGGAGTTGATGCAATAACGCAGCCCGGTGGGTTCAGGGCCGTCGTCGAACACGTGGCCCAGGTGGGCATCGCAGCTTGCGCAGGTTGCCTCGGTGCGCAGCATGAAATGGCTGTAGTCTTCAGCCGTCTTCACCGCTTCCGGCGACACCGGTTGCCAATAGCTGGGCCAGCCCGTTCCGGAATCGAACTTGTGCGATGAACTGAACAGGGGTGCGCCACAGCAGATGCAGTTATAGGTGCCCGCATCCTTGCAGTCATTGTATTTACCGCTGAAGGGGCGCTCCGTGCCTTTGCGGCGCGTGACTTGAAACTGCTCGTCGCTGAGCTGCTTGCGCCATTCGGCGTCTGGTTTGACGATTTTCTCGGGCATGGAACTCTCGTATTTCTTGGGGACGTTGCCGATTTCGGGGAATTGGACAGGAGAAATCATACATGGTTGCACGCCAGGACGAATTTTGCGCAGGGCCGGCTACAATAGCCCTATTTGTCAGCCGGGAGTTTGCACATGCCTATGGTCAAAATGGTCGAATATGCCAGCGCCGCGCCCGAGGTCAAAGCCGTCTACGACGACATCATGACGACGCGCAAGACGGACTGGATCAACAACTTCTGGAAAACCCTGGCGAGTCATCCGCCTACGCTCAGACGCATCTGGGCCGGCGTGAAAGAGGTGATGAGCCCTGGCAGGCTGGATCCGCTGACCAAGGAGATGATCTATGTCGCGGTGAGCGCCACCAACAACTGCGAATACTGCATCCACTCCCACATTGCCTCGGCGCGTGCCAAGGGCATGACCGACGAAATGCTGGGCGAACTGCTCGCGGTCACCGGCATGGCCAACCAGACCAATCGGCTGGCCAACGGCTATCAGGTTCCGGTGGACGCACAATTTAAGCTCGTGTCCTAGTCCATTGTCAGTCAGTAGTTCCGTTCCCGCTGTTCTCGAAGATTGCAGCAAATGGCGACCCTCGGTCCGCGGGGGGATATACAAGGGGGGGTGCACCCCCCCTTGTTCGTGGGAAAAGAGCTTTTCCCACGCCGGAGGCACGTCGTTTGCGTCGGTTCGTCTAAATTAAGACGAGCAGCTCACCGCCAGCCCAGACGCCCATTGCGGCGCGGGCTCTGCGTAGGCCTGCATTGCCGGCTGCTCGTCGTAGGGGCGCGCGAGCAGCTGCATCAGGCGCTCGATCTCGCCGTAGTCGCGCTCATCCGCCGCCTTGCGTATGGCGGTTTCGGCGAGGTAGTTGCGCAGCACATACTTGGGATTGACAGCATCCATGCGTGGCTTGCGCTCGGTGTCCGCGCTTGCCTCGAGCGCGAGGCGGGCACGGTAGCGCCCGGCCCAGGCGGCAAACGCCTCAGGCTCGGGGAACATGTCGCGCAGGGAGGCGTTGTCGGCGCCGGCGGCTGATTCGAAGCTGCCCAGGCGGCGAAAGAACGTGGTGTAGTCGGCGCGGTTCTGGTGCAACACCTTGAGCGCGTCCTGTATCAGCGCCGCATCCCCGGTCAGCTCGCTGGCAAGCCCGAGCTTCGCTCGCATCAGCCCCGTGTATTGCCGTTCGTACTCCGCCTCGTACTCGTGCAGAGCCGCCTCGGCGTCCTCCATCTCTATCAGCGGCAGCAGCGCCTCGGCCAGGCAATACAGGTTCCAGTGGGCGATGCGCGGCTGCATGTTGTAGGCGTAGCGGCCGCTGTCGTCCGAATGGTTGCACACGTGGCCCCAGTCGAAAGCCTCCATGAAGCCGTAGGGGCCGTAGTCGATGGTGAGTCCGAGAATTGACATGTTGTCGGTGTTCATCACGCCGTGGCAGAAACCCACGGCCTGCCACTGCGCGACCAGCCTCGCCGTGCGGGCGATGACCTCGCGCAGCAGCTCCAGATGGGGCGTGCGCGCCTCGCGCAACTGCGGGTAGTGCTGGTCCATGACGTAATCGGCGAGCGTCCTGACATGCTCGTGCTGGCGGCGTGAGGAAAACAGCTCGAACGAACCGAAGCGCACATGGCTGGGCGCCATGCGCGTGAGCACGGCCGCGGACTCGACGCTTTCGCGGATCACCGGTTGATCGCTGCCGACGATGGCCAAGGCGCGGGTGGTCGGAATCCCCAGGGCATGCATGGCTTCGGAGGCGAGGTATTCGCGGATCGAGGAGCGCAGCACGGCGCGGCCGTCTCCCATGCGCGAGTAGGGCGTCTTGCCGGCGCCCTTCAACTGCAGGTCCCAGCGGCCTTGCGCGCCGGCCGCTTCGCCGAGCAGGATGGCGCGGCCGTCGCCCAGTTGTGGCACGAACACGCCGAACTGGTGTCCGGCGTACACCGCGGCGAGCGGATCGAAGCCTGGCAGCAAGCGATTGCCGCAAAAGATCTCGGCGAACTCCACGCGTTGGGCCTGCTCGCGCGCCAGGCCGATCAGATCGGCCGCCGCCGGGTTGAACGCGACCAGATAGGGTTCGGGCAGCGGCGTCGGCGCCAGCCTGGTGTAAAACTCAGGCGGCAGCCGGCCATAGCGGTTGTCAAAGCGCAGCTCCTCCAACCCGACTGCGCCGAGTTCAGCCCTTGCGGTATTCACTTATACGTTCCTTCAAGCCGGGTTCGATCGCGGAGCGTACCAGATCGGCCAGGTCGGCTGCACGCGTATCGGCCACGGTCGCTGAGTGCAATCTGGCTGCCGCCGCGGGCGACAGTTGCTGTGCCTCGACCGCAGCGCGTTCGATGTGCACAGGCCAATCCCCTGGTGCTGCGATCTCCTGCAGGAAGCCGATACGCAAACCCTCTTCGGCGCCGAAGGTCTTGCTCGCCGCCAGCAGCGCGCGCGCCGTATCGCCGCCGATGCGCGCGGCCAGGCGGCGCGTGCCCAGTTGCAAACCGAAATTGAGGCCGGGCATGCGAAACGTGGCATCAGGCGCGGCGATGCGGCTGCCGCAAGCGAGCACAAGGTCGACGCCGGCGCCGAAATTCTTTCCCTGCGCCAGCGCCAGCGTGGCGAAAGGGGCGTGGTAGATCGACTGCAGCAGCAATTCAATGCGGGCGAAGCGCAGCAGCAGATCGCCTTCGGAAGCAATTTCGAAGCCACCGAAGTCGAAGCCGGCGCAGAAGTTGCGGCCCGTGCCCTGAAGCACCAGCAGCCGGGTGCCGTCGTGGTGCGCGGTCTCGACCGCGGCAGCGAGCGCGTCCACCAGCGCGGCGTCCAGCGCATTGGCCTTGTCCGGGCGGTTCAGCGTGAGCGTGCTGACCGCGCCGGATTTCACGACTATGAGTTTGTGCTGCATTGGGCACGTAGAATACCATCCCTCAACCATCCAACCGACGGAGTTTAGCTATGGGCGAACTGGTCTACGTTGTCACCATGAGCGCGGTGGCGGTCAGCGCGATTACCGGAGTGCTCGAGGCGGGGCGCAAACCCATAGACCTGTTCGGCGTGGTGCTGGTCGCGCTGACTTCGGCCTTGGGCGGAGGCACCATGCGAGACCTTCTGCTGGAGCGGCCGGTGTTCTGGGTGGCGAATCAGACCTACCTGGTGGCCGCCGTCGCGGCGGGCGTGGCGACCTTCGTGCTGGTGCGTCTGGCGCGCCTGCCGGCCAATTTGTTCCTGGTGCCGGATGCGCTCGGCCTGGCCTTGTTCACCATCGTCGGCACCCAGACTGCTATGACTTATGGCGCGCCCTGGTTCGTCGCGAGCTTTCTCGGCGTGGTCACGGGCGTGCTTGGCGGCGTGCTGCGCGACATCCTGTGCAACGAGGTGCCGCTGATATTCGCCGGCGAACTGTACGCGACAGCGTCCTGGGCGGGCGCCATATTGTTCATCGCCTTGCTGCGTGCGGGCGTCGACGGTTCGATCCCGGGGCTGGCCGCGATGGCGGCGATCTTCCTCACCAGGATCGCCGCCATTCACTGGCACCTCACACTGCCGAGTTTTGCCGCGAAGGCCTGAGTCCGCGCCCCGAGAGGTGCGCAGATCAGGAGTCGCCTCAGTAGGTCTCCACATGGTAGCGGCTCGCCGCCTTGAGTTCCGGCAGCACGCGCGACCAGTCCATGCCGTGGTCGCGGCAGACCGCGGCGAATGCTTCATCCACGCCCGCCTCCATGGCCTTGAGACCGCAGATGTAGATGTAGCTGTTCTCCTCCCTGAGCAGGCGCGCGATGTCGCCGCCGCGCGCGCGAATCAGGTCCTGCACGTATTGCTTGGGCTTGTCCGGCTGGCGTGAGAATGCCAGATTGACATCGATCAGTTCCTTCGGCAGCTTCATCAGCGGCCCGAAATAGGGCAACTCCTCCGGCGTGCGTGAGCCGAAGAACAGCCACAGCTCCCCGCCTTCCTTCAGCCCCATGCGTCGGTGGCGACGCTCGGTCATGGCACGCATCGGCGCCGACCCGGTGCCGGTGCAGATCATGACGATGCTCGATCCCGGATGGTTGGGCATGAGGAAGCTCGCGCCGTAGGGGCCGACCACGTTGACCTTGTCGCCTTTCTTCAGATCGCACATGTAGTTGGACGCGACGCCGTGCACAGGCTTGCCGTCGCGGTCGGCGGTGACGCGCTTCACCGTGAGCGCGACGTTATTGTAGCCGGCGCGCTCGCCATCGCGCGGGCTGGCCACTGAGTACAGCCGGATGTAGTGTGGCTTACCCGCCGCGTCCACGCCTGGCGGGATGATGCCCAGCGACTGGCCCTCGAGCACGGGAAAGGCGGTGGCGCCGAAATCGAGCACGATGTGGTGGA
Organism: Burkholderiales bacterium; assembly: GCA_014860395.1. Taxonomy (GTDB): domain Bacteria; phylum Pseudomonadota; class Gammaproteobacteria; order Burkholderiales; family SG8-39; genus 2-12-FULL-64-23. Next base: position 28,767 of record JACZJU010000113.1, read on the forward strand.
TCTCATTCGAGGTTTCGGCGGCGGTCAGGCGGTGGTTGCCGGCCACGGTCGCCACCGCCGGCCGTGCCAGGGTGTACAGATTGAGGTAGGGGTGTGCCGCCGACCAGGGCGGTGTCGCCGGCCCGCCCTGGCCCTGCGTCGCGATGTCGGTGATGCGCTGCACTTCCTCGGGCAGTTCGCTACCGCTTTCGACTTCGGGCGAGGTGTCGGGCGGTAGCACGTCCCAGGAGAACTGCTCGTCGAGGCTGAACGGCTCGGCCACGCGGCGCCAGTTGTCGATCGCGCCGGTGGGGCAGGGCGAGATGCAGTCGTTGCAGAAATTGCACAGTTCGACCTTGACCACGTAGTTGCGCGAGTCATGCGTGACCGCATCGACCGGACAAGACTCCTCGCAGGTGTTGCAGCGTATGCAGATCTCAGGGTCAATCAGGTGCTGGCGCTTGAGTTCGGCGGGTGCGTTCATAACTCTCTAGCGTGATCCTAAGTAGGTGTCATTCCGAGGCGTATAGCCGAGGAATCTGCTTCTTGCGTAGATTGAAGAAAAGCAGATTCCTCGCTTTGCTCGGAATGACAATTTCGGGGCTGTCTCGCTTCGCTTGTGCTAATTAAAGCGCACGTACTCGAAATCGGCCGGCTGGTTGTTGATGCCGCGCGCTGGCGGTGCGATCCAGTTGGCGAACTTGCCCGGCTCGGCCACGCGGCCCATCAGCGAGCACACGTAGGCGCGGTCTTCTGCGGTCGGCAGCCAGGCTGCGTGCTGCTTCGTCCATTCCGCTTCGCTCAGAATCCTGCCGTCCGGACTGACGTGGTGTTCGGTGAACAGTCCGATGCGGCGATTGAAGCCCTTGTGCGGCAGCGTGAAGCGGAAGGCGATGCCGGCTTTTTCAGGTATCCGGTTCCAGCGGTTGATCCCCGATTGCACGTCGGCGACCCAGTCGTCGCGCAGGCGTTCGTTCAGCGCGGTGAGCGCGGGCGCGTGTTTGACCACGATCTGGCCGCCGACGACTTCCATGTAGGGGTATTCGGAGCCGTGCAGCTTGTGGTCGTCGGCGAGCTTGGTTTCCTCGAAGCGGCCCTTGAGGCCGTTGGCGTAGAACGAGGCGGCGTTGGACGAAATTTCCGAGCCGTACAGGTCGCTAGTGACGCTGTAGTGGAAGTTGAGGTACTTCTGCAACGTAGGCAGGTCGATCACCCCGAGGCCGCGCAGTTTCGCCGCGTCCTCGGTCTTGTGCTCTTTCATCGCGTCGCAGGTGCGCTGGATGATGCGCGCGATGCCCGATTCGCCGACGAACATATGGTGCGCTTCCTCGGTCAGCATGAAGCGGCAGGTGCGTGACAACGGGTCGAAGCCGGACTCCGCGAGCGCGGCTAGCTGGAACTTGCCGTCGCGGTCGGTGATGAAGGTGAACATGAAAAAGGACAGCCAGTCCGGCGTCTTCTCGTTGAACGCGGTGAGTATGCGCGGATTGTCGGCGTCGCCCGAGCGGCGCGCGAGCAGCGCTTCGCCTTCCTCGCGGCCATCGCGGCCGAAGTGGGCGTGCAGCAGATACACCATGGCCCACAGGTGGCGGCCTTCTTCGACGTTGACCTGGAACAGGTTGCGCAGGTCGTACAGCGAAGGGCAGGTGAGGCCGAGATGGCGCTGCTGCTCGACCGAGGCAGGCTCGGTGTCGCCCTGGGTAACGATGATGCGGCGCAGGGTCGAGCGGTATTCGCCCGGAACTTCCTGCCAAGCCGGCTGGCCCATGTGCTCGCCGAAATTGATCTTGCGCTCGGCCTCGGCCGGCGCCAGGAAAATGCCCCAACGATAGTCCTGCATCTTGACGTAATCGAAATGCGCCCAGCCTTTCGGATCGACGCTGATCGCAGTGCGCAGATACACATCTATATTGTTCGATTCGTCCGGGCCCATCTCCGACCACCAGTTGAGGAAGCCGGGCTGCCAGTGTTCCAGCGCGCGCTGCAGCGACTTGTTGCCGGAGAGATCGACGTTGTTGGGTATCTTCTCGCTATAGTTGATGGCCATATTCTTTCTCCTAGAGTAATGAGCGCCCAACGAATTTCGTTAGGCGGCTGAATCAGGGGAGCACGAGGGGATGCGCCCCGCAGGTCTCGATCCCGCTTCCTCGGTCCCGCTTGACGGGAGACGGGAAAGTTCCCTTGGGGGATGTTCCCTCGTAGTCCTTTAGATTCTTTCCCAGTTGAATTTTGCTTTCGAGCCGCTGCCGAATACCTTCAGCGCCCCTTGTTCGCCGACCGCGTTGGGGCGGTTGAATATCCAGTTCTGCCAGGCCGACAGCCGCGCGAATATGCGCGTCTCCATGGTTTCGGCGCCGGTGAATCTCAGGCTGGCCTCCATGCCGGTGAGGGCATCGGGCGAAAGGCTGGCGCGTTCCTCCAGCGCGATGCGCACTTCATCGTCCCAGTCGAGGTCATCCGGGGTGAAGGTCACCAGGCCGAGCTTGGCCGCGTCGTGCGCGTCCAGCTTCTCGCCGATGACCTGGCGCGCTTCCTCGACCGGTTCCTCGCGCCCGCAGTAGCGCGTCGCAATGCGCGTGAGGTGGTTCACCATCGGGTAGGTGCCGAAGTTGAGTTCGGACAGGACCATGCGCGGCGCCTTCTGCGGCTCGTCGGGAAGCTGCAGCATGTAACCGCGGTCGGCGGCGAGCGCCAGTTCCGCCAGCGTTCCGGCGAAGCACGATTCCGTATCGACGATGGCGAACAAGGTGCGCGACGTCACGTCCAGCCGCGCCAGCGTGCGCCGAAGGAGACCCAGGGTCTCGCGCACGAACCAGTGCGCGCGGTGCTTGACCAGGGTCGCATCCACGGCGAGCACGCGATCGATGTCGCCGCGGGTCTTGAGTAGCCAAGTGCCGATCTCGATCTCGTTGGTGCGCAGCATCAGGATCGCATCATCGAGTTCGCGCGCCATTTGCAGCGGCCACCAGGCGACACCGGCAGCAAGGATGCCCTCGATCGCCTCGGGCTCGGCCTGCTTCGGTCCGGAAACCGTGAGCGTTGCGCTGCGCGCGGCGCGGTCGATCACCGCGTCCACGTACTCGTAGTGATAGCCGCTCGCGTCGATGGTGCATTTGAGCGGGGTGAGGGTGACGCCTTTGGCGTCGCGCGGCCGGTCGCTCAAGGCAGCGAGGCGCTCGCCATGCTCCTGCACCGCTTGGGCGAAGGCCTGCGGCTTCGCGCTGTGATCGACCAGGCCCCAATCTTTGGCGCGGTCGGCGCGCACGCCTTCGGTTGTGGTGCAGAAAAAATCGGCCAGGTCGCGCCGTACCTTTCTCTTGTCGATGATGCGGGTCAGTCCGCCTGTGCCCGGCAGCACGCCCAGCAGCGGCACCTCGGGCAGGCTCACCGTGCTTGATCGGTCGTCGATCATCAAGATCTCGTCGCAGGCGAGCGCCACTTCGTAGCCGCCGCCGGCGCAGGTGCCGTTCACCGCGGCGAGGAACTTCAGCCCGTCGTTGCGGCTGGAATCCTCTATGCCGTTGCGCGTTTCATTGGTGAATTTGCAGAAATTCACTTTCCAGCCGTGGCTGGACTGGCCCAGCATGTAGATGTTGGCGCCGGAACAGAACATGCGCTCGCGCGCCGAGGTGAGCACCACGCAGCGCACCTCGGGGTGCTCGAAGCGGATGCGGTTGAGTGCGTCGTAGAGCTCTATATCTACGCCGAGATCGTAGGAGTTGAGCTTGAGCTTGTAGCCGGGTTTGAGACCCTTGTCCTCGTTCACGTTCATCGCCAGGGTGGCGATTTCGCCCTCCACGCTCATGCGCCAGTGCGCATAGCGATCCGGATGGGTGTCGAAGCTGACGCGCGCCGGCTCGACTGCTTTGGTCATGGCTGCTTGCATAATTCTTTCTCCTGGTTCGAGAGTCTGTAGCACAATACGGGGAAATGCCTACCCCATGCTCCCTAAGGTGGAGCGTAACAAAATGAGGTCAGTTGCGCGTGCTAAGAGCTTAATTCAAGATGAGGGGATACATCCCCTCATACTCCCCTAAATCAGAAGCCATTTCGTTAATTCTGAAATGGCTTCTAAGTTGCGACAGCCTTGCGCAGCTGCTGCAGGCTTTGTTCGATGCTCTTGTGCGCGGTGTCGATGGTCACATCGGCGCGGCCGTACAGCGCGTTTCGGCCGCGCAGGATGCGGTGCAGGTCTTCCATCGCCTCCGCATTGCCGGTCATGGGCCGGGTGTCGCCCTGCGCCACCACCCGCGCCATGTGCTCTTCCGGCTGTGCCTTGAGCCAGACTGTGCGGCAGGTCGAGAGCAGCAGGTCGTAGGTGCCGGGTTCGGACACGATGGAGCCGCCGGTGGCGATGACCGCGCGCTCGTTGTTCTTGACCACCTTTTCCAGGCAGCGCCGCTCGTAGCGCCGGTAACCGGCCTGGCCATAAAGGAGGAAGATTTCGGACAAGCTGGTCCCGGCCTCGCGCTCGACTTCGCGGTCGAGTTCGATGAACGGAACCTCCATTTCTTTCGCCAGCCGGCTTCCCAGCGTGGATTTGCCGGCGCCGCGCAGCCCGATCAGGGCGATACGTTTGATGCGCTCGATATTCGCGGTGCCGTAATCGCGCAACAGCTGGGCGCGCACCAGCGGCAGCTTTTGCGCCGGCAGCCGCTGCAGGAACTGCCAGATCAGCGCGAGTTCCACCGGCTGCTCGGGGTCTTGCTGCAGAAACTCGACCAGGGACAGATTCAGCGCCGTGGCGATTCTTTGCAGCAACAGAACCGATACATTGCCTAGTCCGGACTCGAGCTGGGCGAGGTAGCGCTCGGACACGCCGGAGTCCTGCGCCAGGATCTTGCGTGTCACGCCGCGGCGCGCGCGGGCGTCGCGTACGCGCTCGCCCAGGGCGTGCAGGAACGCCTCGTCCGCCGCCGGGGTCAGCTTGGCGGTTTTCGGGGAGGGCTCACGGACACCCATTTGGAGTTCTGCTGGTTGCTGCATTATAATGCTTGCGCGATCTAGATGAGGCATTATAATGCATATTCGCGAGTTGGCAAGCGTCCGAGGTTAAAATCGCTAGCCAAACATCAAGAGTCACTCAAACAAGGGGGAATACATGAACAAATCGTTGCGCAGCCTGCTGGCGCTGTTCCTGGCCGGAGCAGCCACGTCCGCTCTGGCAGACATCACCGTCGGCGTCACTTTGTCCACCACCGGTCCGGCCGCCTCCCTGGGCATACCGGAAAAGAACACGATAGCGCTGCTGCCCAAGAGTATAGGCGGGGAGAAGGTGAATTACATCGTGCTCGATGATGCTACCGATCCGACTGCCGCGTCCAAGAACGCAAGAAAGCTGGTCTCCGAGGACAAGGTAGACGTAATCATTGGCGGGAGTATCACGCCGTCATCGACTGCCGTGCTGGAAGTGGCGGCGGAATCCAAGACTCCGCAGATCGCTCTGGCGCCGTTCGCGCCCGCAGCCGACAAGGCCGCATGGGTGTTCCAGATGCCGCAGGATTTCGGCATCATGGCCGGCGCCATCGTTGACCATATGCTGGCCAATGGCGTGAAGACTGTGGGATTCATCGGTTACACCGATGGCTACGGCGAATTGTGGCTGCGCGTAATGAATAAGATCACCGCTGAGAAGGGGCTGAAGATGGTGGCGATCGAGCGCTTCAACCGCACGGACACCAGCGTTACCGGCCAGATTCTAAAGATCATGAGTACGACTCCGGATGCGGTATTGGTCGTGGGCTCAGGCACGCCGGCAGCCATGCCGCAGGCGACGCTGGTCGAGCGTGGCTATAAGGGTCGCATTTATCAGACCCACGGCGTGGCCAACAAGGACTTCCTGCGCGTAGGCGGCAAGAACGTCGAGGGCGCTGTCTTGCCCGTCGGCCCGATCCTGGTGGCGGAGCAGTTGCCAGACAGCAATGCGAGCAAGAAGGTCGCGCTGAACTACATCAAGGTCTACGAGGCCGCATACGGCGCCGACAGCCGCAACTCCTTCGGCGCGCATGCCTGGGACGCGGGACTGCTCTTGCAGCAAGCGATTCCCGAGGCCCTGAAAAAAGCCAAACCCGGTACGCCCGAATTCCGTGCGGCGCTGCGCGAGGCGATGGAAAACGTCAAGGAAATGCCTGCGGACCATGGCGTATTCAGTTTTTCACCGACCAACCACAAAGGCCTGGACAGCCGCGCAGTGGTGATGGTGCGCGTCGAGAACGGCACCTGGAAGGTGCTGCACTAGTCACTGGTTAGTCACTAGTAGGCGGTTGATCTGGGGGAACACCAGGCGCCGCTTGGATGGAAAGCGCCAAGTCAGGCCGTGCACGCGCGGCCTGAGCGGCGCCTCAGGCGACAGGGTTGAGGAGGAGCGCCATGACTACACCGTTGCAGTTTCAAGAGCTGGTTGCGCCGGTCGCGCAGTTCGCGCAGGGCCGAGCCCTGGATGCGGCATTGCAGGCCGATCTCAATCAGGCGTTTCCTCCAGCGGGCGAGACGTTTCGACGCATCCGCGAGGCCTGTCACGCGGGCATCGCGGCGGGCTGGCTGTGCGGACAGGGCGATGCAAAGCGGCGTTTCGGCCGGATATTCGAGCCGGGCGACGCGACAAGCGGATTCAGCGTCGACGTGGTCGATATCACCGATCTGGTGGGCAATCATCACCGCCATCCCACCGGCGAGATCGACATGATCATGCCGGTGACCGCGCAGGCCAAGTTCGACGACATTGGCGCAGGATGGCTGGTGTATCCTCCAGGTTCGGGACATCGCCCGACTGTGAGCGGCGGTCGCGCGCTGATCCTGTATCTGTTGCCCGAGGGAAAAATAGAATGGACGCAGCAATAAAAGTTCATCTCAAAATGAGGGGACACGTCCCCCTCATACTCCCCTATGTTGGCCGCGGCAAAATTCATTTTGCGGCGGATTCTAAGGATTGAGCGAGGAGAGCAACATGCCGGGACTATCGTCAGCCGATCATAGCGTCAGTCCGCCGCGCGTAACGATCCCGCGCGAATTCAATGCCGCGCACGACCTGATCGAGCGCAATCTCCAAGCCGGGCGCTCGGGCAAGGCCGCATTCATCGACGACGCGGGCAGCACCACCTATGGCCAGCTTGCCGAGCGCGTCAATCGCGCCGGCAATGCGCTGAAGGGCCTGGGCCTGGGACTGGAAGACCGCATCATGCTGGCGCACCTGGATACGGTCGATTTTCCCAGTGCGTTCCTGGGAGCGATCAAGGCCGGCATCGTTCCGATCGCGGGCAACACCCTGCTGACCACGGCGGACTACGAATTCATGCTCAACGACAGCCGCGCCAAGGTGCTGGTGGTGTCGGAGCCATTGCTGCCGACCTTTGCGCCGCTGTTGGACAAGGCGGCAGCCAAACTGCCGTTTCTGCAACAGGTGATCGTGTCGGGCAAGGATGCGCACGGCCACCTGTCGCTCGCGCAGTTGATGCAGAAAGCCGCCACCGCCTGCGAGCCGGCGCCGACCACCTGTGACGACGCCTGCTTCTGGCTCTATTCCTCGGGTTCGACCGGAACGCCCAAGGGTACGGTGCACATGCACTCACACTTGATCCAGACGGCCGAGCTCTACGCCAAGCCGGTGCTGGGCATACGCGAGGACGACCTCGTGTTTTCGGCGGCGAAGCTGTTTTTTGCCTACGGCCTGGGCAATTCGCTGACGTTCCCGATGTCGGTCGGGGCCACCGCCATCCTGATGGCCGAGCGCCCGACGCCGGCCGCCGTGTTCCAGCGCCTGCAGCAACTTCGGCCGACGATTTTCTACGGCGTGCCGACCTTGTACGCGGCGCTGCTCGCCAGTCCGGACATTCCCGAGCGCGATGCGCTCAATCTGCGCGTATGTACTTCGGCTGGCGAGGCACTGCCGGCCGACATCGGCGAGCGCTGGACCAAACACTTCGGCGTGGAAATCCTCGACGGGATCGGATCGACCGAGATGCTGCATATATTCGTGTCGAACCGGCCGGGCGAGGTGCGCTATGGCACGACCGGCAAGGCCGTGCCCGGTTACGCGCTGCGCGTGGTCGACGATGCCGGTAATCAGGTCAAGACCGGCGAGATCGGCGAGTTGCAGATCAACGGCCCCACCAGCGCCTCCTGCTACTGGAACAACCGCGCCAAGAGCCGCGCCACCTTCATGGGCGACTGGACGCGCAGCGGCGACAAGTACACTGTGGACGAGGCCGGGTACTACACGTATTCCGGGCGCACCGACGACATGCTCAAGGTGGGCGGCATTTACGTCTCGCCGTTCGAGGTCGAGGGCGCGCTGCTGACGCACCCGGATGTGCTCGAGGTGGCGGTGATCGGCCAGCCCGACGATGATCAGTTGGTCAAGCCGAAGGCTTATATCGTCACCAAGGCGGGCGTGGCGGCCGACGCTGCACTGGCCGAAAAGCTGCAGCAGCACGTGAAATCGAAGCTCGCGCCGTACAAGTATCCACGCTGGGTGGAATTCGCCAGCGAGCTGCCGAAAACGGCGACCGGAAAGATCCAGCGTTTCAAACTGCGCGCCAAGTCGCAGACGGATACCAAGTAGTCAAATACCAACCGAGGAGATCAACCTATGAGCAAGAAACAACCGTTTGACCGGCGCGCGTTTTTCAGGACCGCAGCCGCCGTGGCCGCCGTGGCCGGCGCCATCAGTCTGCCGAGTTTGGCGTTCGCGCAGGATGCAAAAATCAAGATCGGCCTGATGCTGCCCTACACCGGGACTTATGCGCAATTGGGCGTGGCGATCACTAACGGCTTCAAGATGGCGCTGGAGGAGGCCGGCGGCAAGTTCGGCGGGCGCGAAGTGGAGTACTTCACCGTCGACGATGAATCCAATCCGTCCAAGGCCACCGACAACGCCAACGCGCTGGTGACCCGCGACAAGGTCGACGTGCTCGTCGGCACAGTGCACTCCGGCGTGGTCATGGGCATGGTCAAGATCGCGCGCGAGTCCGGCACGCCGCTGATCATCCCCAATGCGGGGGCGGGAGCCGCCACCGGCGCGCAGTGCGCGCCCAACATCTTCCGCACTTCGTTCACCAACTGGCAGCCCGCCTATCCCATGGGCAAGGTGCTGGCCGACCGCGGCATCAAGAAGGCCGTCACCCTCACCTGGAAATACGGCGCCGGCATTGAAGCCATCGAGGGCTTCAAGGAAGGCTTCACCAAGGCCGGCGGCACCGTGGTAAAGGAACTGTTCCTGCCGTTCCCGAGCGTGGAATTCCAGCCGCTGCTGACCGAAATCGCCTCGATCAAGCCCGATGCAGTGTTCGTGTTCTTTGCCGGAGGCGGCGGGGTCAAGCTGATGAAGGACTGGCAGGCCGCCGGCCTGAAGGGCAAGATCGGCCTGTACGGTTCGGGCTTCCTTACTGACGGCGTACTCGACGCCGCGGGCGACGCGGCCGAGGGCATAGAGACCACCCTGCATTACGGCGACGGCATCGAGACGCCCAAGAACAAGACCTTCCGCCTCAATTACGCCAAGGAATTCAAGCTGCAGCCTGATGTATACGCGGTGCAGGGCTACGATGCGGGCTTGCTGCTTATCGCCGGCCTGAAGGCGGTCAAGGGCGACGTCAGCAAGCAGAAGGAATTCCTGGCCGCGATGGCAAAGGCCAAGATCGACAGCCCGCGCGGCGCATGGACCATGTCCAAGGCGCACAATCCGATTCAGGACGTCTACCTGCGCAAGGTGGTGGGCAAGGAAAACAAGGTGATGGGCGTGGCGCAAAAGGCGCTTGCCGATCCGGCCCGCGGCTGCAAGATGTAAGCCGCGACGGGGCTGCACGCGCAATCGGAGGCCGGCGCAAGCCGGCCTTTGTTTGAGGCATCAAGCGGCAGGGGCAGAACTTGCGCGGACGGCGGCCCGTCCGCGCGGATCGCCGATCGCGCGCGGATGAAAAGCACATCCGCACACGATCGGCGATCTTGAATGAAAACCTCGGGCGCCCTTGGTTCTTATCAATAACCGTGTTTTCCGCGCGGTCTCGCTTTACCTCCGCGTGGAAAACACGGTTGGCGCGCTCAGCGCGCAACCGCCGCTACTCGCATGTGATGGAAACTAAGACGCCGTGTAAAGTTTGACTGATCCCACTTCCCGCTTCACACTTCAGCCACCGACATGGACGCAAACACTTTCCTCATCCAGGTGCTCAACGGCATCCAGTATGGCTTGCTGCTGTTTCTGGTGGCGAGCGGGCTGACGCTGGTGCTGGGGATCATGGGCATCATCAATCTGGCGCACGGCACGTTTTACATGGTCGGAGCCTATCTCGCGTTTTCGCTGTCGCAGCACTTCGGCAGCCTTTGGCTGGCGATGGCGGGCGGTGTGGTGATTGCCGTGGCGATCGGCATCGTGCTCGAATGGTTGCTGATCAGCCGGCTCTATCATCGCGACCATTTGTACCAGGTGCTGCTCACCTACGGCCTGATCCTGATATTCGAGGAGCTGCGCAGCGTGATCTTCGGTGACGACGTGCATGGCGTGGCGGTGCCGGAAATGCTGCGCGTCTCCCTCCCCCTCACCGAGACGCTCTCCTATCCGGTGTATCGCCTGTGGATGTCGGCGGTTTGCCTGGTGCTCGCCGTCGGCATGTACCTGCTGATCCAGAAGACGCGGCTGGGCATGATGATCCGCGCCGGCGCGGCGAACCGCGAGATGGTGCAGTCCCTCGGCATAAATATAAATCTGCTCTACCGGCTGGTGTTCGCATTCGGTGTGGCGCTGGCAGCGTTCGCCGGCATGATCGCGGCGCCGGTGGCCTCGGTGTTCCCGGGCATGGGCAATCAGGTGCTCATAGTCTGCTTCGTGGTGGTGGTCATCGGCGGCATCGGCTCGGTGAAAGGCGCGATGATGGCGGCGATCCTGATCGGCCTTGTGGATACCTTCGGCAAGGTGGCGAGCCTGGAGATCGGCGGCGTGCAGCTGTTGCCGCAGCTCTCCGGCATGATGATCTACGTTCTGATGGCGGTGGTGCTGCTGGCGCGGCCCGAGGGCTTGTTCGGGAGACGCACCTGATGCGACAACTGCGTCCAGCCACTATCGTTCTTCTGCTGTGCCTGTTCGCGCTGGCGCTCTTGCCCCTGTTCGCCGAGAAGTATTACATCCAGCTGTTCACCAAGATGATGATCATGGCGATATTCGCCATGAGCTTGGACCTGCTGGTCGGCTTCACCGGCCTGGTGAGCCTGGGGCATGCGGCGTTCTTCGGCCTCGCCGGCTATGTGCTCGCCTTCGCCGCGCCGCAGTACGAAGCCGCCAATCTGTGGATTTCCCTGCCGCTCGCGATGGCGTGCTCGGGGCTGCTCGCGCTCGTCATAGGCAGCTTGGTGCTGCGCACCTCGGGCATTTATTTCATCATGGTCACGCTCGCCTTCGCGCAGATGGTGTTCTTCGTGTTTCACGACACCGAGTTCGGCGGCGGCGCCGACGGCATCTATGTCTACTCCAAGCCGGTGGCGGCTATCGCCGGCTGGGAGCCGTTCACTCTGGAGAACCACACGCATTTCTATTTCGTGGTGCTGGTCCTGCTGGCGCTGGCGTACGCCGCGTTGCGCATGCTGCTCGCTTCGCTGTTCGGCCGGGTGATCGTCGGCATCCGCGTCAACGAGCAGCGCATGCGCTCGCTGGGCTACCGTACTTTCCGCTACAAGCTGGTCTGCTTCGTGCTCTCGGGCGCGCTCGCGGGCATGGCAGGCTATTTCGCCGCGGCCCAGTTCGGTTTCGTCAACCCGGAGACCCTGGGTTGGCACCAGTCTGGCAGCGTGCTGATGATGGTGATCCTGGGGGGCATGGGCACGCTCACCGGCGCGATCGTCGGGGCTTTCTCGATGATGCTGCTCGAACTGGGCCTGCAGGGCCTGCCCGACGTCGGCGGGATGAATCTCGCCAAGCACTGGCAGTTATTCATGGGCGGGTTCATCGTGCTCGCTGTGCTGTTGCTGCCGCACGGCCTGCTCGGCATGCCGCGGCTGGTCTCGCGCTGGCTGCGAAAACCCGCGGAGGCTGGCGGTATGAGCAGGGAGCAGGGGCCCCGCAAAGCGGGGATGCGACCGTCCGCGATTGCCGTCGACCGCCGACAGAGGCCCAGGTTGAATGGCGACGATCGTGCGGAGGCGGGCGATGGCTGAAGCCGTGCTGCGCACCGAGCGCCTGTGCAAACACTTCGGCGGGCTCGCCGCGGTGAACGACGTGTCGCTGGAATTTTTCACCGACCAGATTCATGCCGTGATCGGCCCCAACGGCGCGGGCAAGACCACGCTCACCAGCTTGCTCTCGGGCGACCTTGCGTCCACTTCCGGCCGCATCTATCTCGATGGCGAGGACGTCGCCGGGCTGTCGGCCGACCGCATTTCGCAGCGCGGCGTGGGGCGCAGCTACCAGAAGACCAACATCTTCCTGCCGTTCACCGTGTTAGAGAATTGCCGCATCGCGGCGCAGTCGCGCCTGCCGAGCTCGATGCGCTTTTTCCGGCCGGCGCCGGCTTACCGCGAGGTGGTGCAGGCGGCCGAGTGCGCGCTGGCTGAGGTCGGTCTGGAGGGGAGGGCGCAGGTGCCGGCGGCGACGCTGTCGCACGGCGAGCAGCGCCAGCTCGAGATCGCGATGACGCTCGCCACCCGCCCGCGCATCCTGCTGCTCGACGAGCCGCTGGCCGGCATGGGCAGCGAGGATTCGGCGCGCATGGTGGCGCTGCTGCAAAAACTCAAATGCGCGCACGCCATGATGCTGGTGGAGCACGACATGGATGCGATCTTCGCCCTGGCCGACCGGCTCACGGTGATGGTCGACGGGCGCGTGCTCGCGTCCGGGACGCCGG
>JACZJU010000114.1 GCA_014860395.1 Burkholderiales bacterium
GGGGGATATAAAAGGGGGGCGTAAGGAAGGGATGGGCCCCTTCCTTTCCCATCCCGGCCCCCTTTTTCAACGCCCTGCCAGCCGCCGAATTCGCGTATCCTTCGGCTCTGCATGGCTACCCTCTATCTGGTCCGTCACGGACAAGCCTCCTTCGCCGCCGAGAACTACGACCGCCTGAGCGAGCTCGGCCGGCGGCAATCGGTATGGCTGGGCGAATACTTCGCCGAGCGCGGCATCGTATTTGCGCGCGCGGTCTGCGGCACGCTCGAGCGCCAGCGCGAAACAGCGCGCGCCATTCTCGAAACGATGGGTTCGTCGCTGGCAGCGGCGGAACATCCCGGCTGGAACGAGTATTCCGGCGAAGCCCTGTACAAGGCCTACCTCGGCGACGAATGGGCGAATGCGCGCGCCAAGGGCGATGTGCGCGCGGTGTACCGCACCATCAAGGCGGCGCTCGCGGACTGGTCGCAGAACAAACTGCAAGGCGACCTTCCCGAGACCTGGGAGGAGTTCGGCGGGCGCATCGCGGCAGCAATGAAAGGCGCCTGCTCCGGTCTGCCCGATAACGCCAATGTGCTCGCCGCGACCTCGGGCGGGGCCATCGGGCGCGGCATCGCCGACCTGCTACAGGCGCCGGCGCAAACCGCAATAGAACTCAACCTGCAGTTTCGCAACTCCGGCTTCTGTGAGATTTTCTTCAGCCCGCGCTCGATGCGCCTGATCAGCTTCAATTGCGTACCGCATCTGGAGCGCAGCGACCGGCGCGAGGCGATTACCTACTCTTAGGTCGGAGTCAACGCAATCAGGGCGTCTCAGGCTGAGGGAAAATCTTGCGCGCTGCGCGCGCCAACCGTGTTTTCCGTACGGATAAGAAGCGCATCCGTACGGAAAACACGGTTATTGGTAAAAACAAGGACAGAGGGGTTTTATCCAAGATCGCCGATTGTGCGTGGATGTGCTTTTCATCCGCGCACAATCGTGCGATCCGCGCGGACGGCTTCTCGTTCGCGCAAAACGCAACTCCGCAAAACCGGACGCGCGATTCAAGTCGCCAGCTGGAATCAGTGCAACCGCGGCTTCTTCAGGAAGTCGCCGCGATCGGCCGAGCGCACGCTCAGACGCAGCACGTCTCCCTGGCGCGCAAGCATCAAGGGAACCTCGACGCCCGGACCGCCCAGGTGCCAGACCTTGCGCAAAAATTCGGCAAGGGTCGCGGTGCGCTCGCCGGCCACGCCCAGCACCAGATCGCCCGTCTGCACTCCGGCGCGTTCGGCCGGGCTGCCGGGGGCGAGTCCACCCACGATCAGACGATCGTCCACGTGCTGGGTGTACATGCCGAGCCAGGGACGCGGTGCGCGTGCCGCACACCCGCGCGCGAGCAAGTCCTCCAGGATGGGCTCGATCAAATCGATCGGAACGAACATATTGCCCTGCTCCGACTCCTCGTCCTCGCCCTCCTGCAACAGCAGCGAGCCGATACCGATGAGCCGTCCGCCTGTATCCACCAGCGCCGCGCCGCCCCATTGCGGATGCGCCGGCACGGTGAACAAAGCGTCCTCGATCAGGTATTCCCAATAGCCGGCGAACTCGCGCTTGGCAAAGACCTTGGCCTTCATCGCATGGCCACGCCCGCCGTGGCCGATGACGAACACCTCGTCACCTGCACTCACCGCAGCCGATGAGCCGCGAGCCAGCGCCGGCGCGCCCAGATCGCCCAGCGGCTGCACCAGCCCGAAGCCGGTGGCCTGATCGTAGGCGAGCGCATGGCCGGCGACGACTGTGCCCGCATTGGTCGTGAGCCAGATGTTTTCGGCCTCGGTAATCAAATAACCGATGGTGAGCACCAGCCCGTCGTCGCGGATCACCACGCCATAGCCGACGCGTTCGGTGCCGAGTATGCCGCCGGTGAAGGCGTCTTCTGGAATTTCGGCGCGCAGCAGCACGACTGCGTCCAGCACTGGCGCGAGGTCGAAATCCACCTCCTCGTCGCGCGGTTGCAGCGATTCTTCAAAAGCCCAGGGTTTCATATCCGGCATGACAGCGATTTTGCCACGTTGCCGGCTTGTCGGCAGGCAACTTCGATCAGGGCCGGGATTGCTGCCGCAGCCGGTCGAACTCCAATGGCGCCAGTACGCTGAACCGGCCCAGCTGCGCCACCCGGGGCGCCAACTTCAGCAAGGCCTTGTCGCGCGTGACCAGATGGCTGGCACGCGCGTGCCAGGCCAATTCGAGAAACTTCTGGTCATCCGGGTCTTCGCACAGGGGCAGGTCCATCGCTGCAACCGGCCCTGGAATTTCAAATACCCTGGCGTGTGCGGCGTATCGTCCGAACGCAAGCGCCTGCGCCGCAGCATCCAGCTTGACCTGCGCATAGCCCAAGGCGCGGCGCAGTTCCTGCAGACACGCACCGCTGGTCGCCAGCCGCAAAGCTCCGCATTCGATCGCATCCACCATAGTCTGCACACGCGGGTCGCAAAAGGCGACCCAGTCCAGGACGACATTGGTGTCCAGGACCAGCAGCGGTGTTGATGCGGATTGTTCGATCAAAATCCCGGCGAATAAACGGACAGGTTCGCGGCCACAGGCAGCGCCCGAGCCGCGATTCCGATCATACTCTCCGGGATCAGGGGCCGTTTCGGCGATCGCGAAACGGCCGGTTACCGCTGCCTGCTATTACTTGTAGATTCCGGTTCCGAGGAACGCGTCCTGGCCGGGAATCCTTGCGACAAAGCCGAGCTTGGTTTGCAGCGACTTGGTCTCCGGGTTGGTCCACATGTACTCCGTAGTGCCATCGCCCTTGGATTTCGCAAGATCGATCATCTCCTTGATGATGACTTTGCCGTTGGTGTCTTTCAACTCGTACAGGTTCTTCCCGATCATCTTGGGGTTCGCGCCGTGGGCGATGTTGACGCCCTTGAAATCATAGGCATAGAGATAAAGATCGCGATCATGGAATTCCTTGTTCGCGGGATCCGAAAACGCCTTGAACGCCTCTTCGCTGCCGTGCGCCTTGATGTAGGCGATGCCTTTGTCGAGCATGGCGCGCGCTTCCTGCTCCGTCCCGCCTGCAACTGCGGCCGTTGCAACCACGAAATTCATCAACACAGCGGTTACCAGTATCTTTGCAATATTCACTACTCAACTCCTTCTCTAGCGTTGGACTGACCTAGTGGCCGGCCTGTCGACGACAGGCCACAGTATTAATCGACCAAGCCAGAAAATTCTTTAGCGAAAAGATATGAATTCTTCCTAAGCCCAGTAACAAGGGTAATTTTGTTACGGTCTGAATTGGCAGGGCACGCCGCCTTCTAGACCCGCCAATTCAGACGCTGCGGAACACGGCGTCAGCGCGGGCGACGCCTGATGCAGGCCGGTCGAGCCACCGTCCGTCCCTGCCCGGCATTCGGTATACTGTGCTCATAGCAAGATTGCAGCGCCCGATGTCCGATTTATGCCTGGGAGGGGGCGGTCAATGGCATGTCAGTGCACCTGTTGAGAAGGGCGTTGTTTGCGTACGCGAGCCTGCTTGCACTCACGGCGGCGGCCAACGCAGGCATCGCGCCGAGCGGCGCCGCCGCCGCTGATCCCTATTCATGGGAAGCCATCGCCGCGAAGAACTATCGCGGCGTCACTCTCGACGTTCTGACTCTGGCCACGCCGGTGCTGGGCGAGCCAGTGGTGCAGCACGCGCGCGAATTCGAGAAGCTCACCGGCGCCAGGATCAACGTCACACGCGTTCCTTTCTCCGAGCTCTACCAGGAAACACTGCTCGGGCTGAGACAGAACAAGTACGACGCACTCACTTTCGGCTCGATGTGGATCGCCGACATGGTGCCGTTCCTCGAGCCGCTGCCCGCGCGCATGCTTGAATCGGTGCAGTACCTGGACGTGTTGCCGCATTACAAGCGCGTGGCCAGCTGGGGCGACACGGCCTATATGGTGCCAATCGACGGCGACCGCCATTACCTGCAATACCGCCGCGACCTGCTCGAGAATCCGAACTATCGTGCGCAGTTCAAAAGGGCGACGGGCAAGGAACTGCAAGTGCCCAAGACCTGGCCCGAGCTGCAGGAGATTGCGCGCTTCTTCCAGGGTCGCAAGCTGCCCGATGGCAGCCTCATCAGCGGCCTTGCCGAGGTTACCGTGAACGACGCACTGCTCGGCAATTACTTCATCAAGCGCGCGGCACCGTACGCCAAGCATCCTGCAGTCAAGGGTGGCTTCTACTTCGACCTCAAGACCATGGAGCCGCTGATCAACACCCCCGGCTGGGTGGAGGCGCTCAAGGATTTCGTCGCTGCCCAGGACCTCCACCCCAAGGGCGGGCAGAGCATGAGCTTCTTCGACACCATCTCGGCCTTCGGCCGCGGCAACGTGGTGTTCACCGATTCCTGGGACGACCCTTTCATCGAGGCGATGGAGCCGGGCAATCCACTGCGCGACAAGGTGGCCACGGCGCTGTCGCCGGGATCGCGCAAGGTCTGGAACCGCAAGACCGGCAAGTGGGACGCGTTCCCGAGCGTCAACTACGCGCCTTACATTGTCTACGGATGGACCGGCGGCGTGGCCAAGTCGAGCCGCCACAAGGAAGCGGCTTTCGACTTTCTCGGCTTCTACGCCAACCGCAGGAACCATCAGGCCGACCTGCACGTGGGACGCTTCGGCATGAACCCGTTTCGCGGCTCCGACCTGGATGTGCAGCAATGGGTCGACGGTGCCGACTGGGACCCGGCCGTGGCACGCTCCTACGTCGACACCCTGCAAGCGCAGTCGAAGAGCCGCAACCGGGTGCTCGACCTGCGCATCATCCGCGGCCAGGAGTACGTGCACCTGCTGGCAATCGGCGTGTACCGCGCGATCACCGGGCGCGACACCCCGCAGGTGGCGCTGGATGGTGTCGCCGCGCGCTGGCGCGAGCTGACGCAGCGCATCGGCGTCGACAGGCAACGCGCGGCTTACGCGCACGTGGTCCGTTTCGAAGACAACGAGTAGCCTGCCGATGAACCTGCGCGCACGCATCATCCTCACAGCGCTGGTTGTAGTCGCACTGGTCAACATCAGCTCGGTCGTCTATTTCGTCGAACGCGAGCGCCGTTCGGCGGTGACGCGGCTGCGCGACACCATCCAGGAGGACGCTCGCCTGCTGCAGATCGTGACCGCCGGCCCGCTCTACGACGGCAATGTCGGGCAGCTCAACGCCACCCTGGACTCGATTTTCGCCAACCACGACATCCTCGAAATCGAACTGAGGGAAAACCGCGGCGACATCGCCATCGCCAGAAAGCGCCCGAATGGGGCGCAGCGCGGCGAACACATCCGGCGCGAAATCCCGATAGCCCGCGGCCGCGACGAGTTGGGAACGGTCCGCATCACCTATACCACGGGGAATATCGAGCAGCGGCTGAAGGAATCGCGCGACGCCGTGGTGCGGTTCTCGATATTGCTGATGGCCTGCATGTCCGTCGTAATCTATCTGCTGGCGACGCGGCTGACGCGGCCGATCGAGCGTCTGACCGCCGCCGCGCGGGAAATCGCAGAAGGTGATTTGCAGCGCGATATCGATGCGCGCGGCGGGGGCGAGCTGACGATCCTAGGGCAGAGCTTCGTGCGCATGCGCGACGCGGTGCGCGAAAAGATCTCGGACCTGGCGGAGAAGAACCGGCAGCTGCATGAGCAAATCCAGGAACGCGCCAAGGCGGAGGAAGCGCAGCGGCAGAACGACGCGCGCCTGCAGCTGGCGCTGAAGGCGTCGGGAAGCGGCATTTTCGAACACGATCACCTCACCGATACCGTCTATTGGTCGCCGGAAATTCGGAAGATCTATGGCTGGCGCGCGGATGAAGCGGTGACGATACGGACGCTGGCCGCAGGCATTGCGACTGAGGACCGCGAGCGCGTACTGGCGACAAGTCAAGCGGCGCACGACCCGGCGGGCGACGGCGCCTTCGATTGCGAGTACCGCTTCCTCGGCAACGACGGCAGGGAGCGCTGGATTTCCGTGCGTTCGCAAACGGTATTCGCAGGCGAGGGCGCCGAACGCCGAGCGGTGAGAACCGTCGGCGCCGCTCTGGACATCAGCACGCACAAACAGCAGGAGAAGGCGCTGCGCGAAAGCGAAGCGCGGATCTCCGAAGCGTACGAGATACTGAACGACGCCATCGAGAACGCGCCTGCTGCGATCGCGCTCTTCGACGCCGAAGACCAGCTTACCGCCTGGAACAGCATGTACAAGGAGACTTTCTTTGCGTTCAACCGGGGCCTGGTCCGGCGCGGAACCGACTTTCGCACCATGCTGAAGGAATTCCAGGACTCGGGGCAGGTGCGCACGCCGAAACGCGAGGGCGATGCGTGGCTGGAGGAGCGCATCCTGCAGCATCGCAGCCCCTCCGGCATCGGCGAGCTGGAACTGCATAACGGCCGCTGGTTTCAGGTCAGGGAAACCCTGTCGCGCACCGGCAGGATTACATCAGTCTACACGGACATCACCGCGCTGAAGGAACGCGAGTCGGATTTGCGCGCGAGCGAGGCGAAGATTTTGGAAGCCTACGCGACGCTGGACGATGCGATAGAAAGCGCCCCTTCGGCGATCGCAATCTACGACGCCGAGGACAAGCTCGTCGCGTTCAACAGCCGCTTCAAGGCTTTCTTCGCGTTCCACGAGGCGCTTGTGCGTCCGGGCATGGATTTCGCAACCCTGGTCCGCGAGTTCACCGAGTCCGGCCAGATTGCGTGGCCGCAGCGCCAGCGGCAAGGTTGGGCCGAGGAGCGCCAGCGCATGCACCGCGACCCGCGCGACCCCATCGAGATCAACCTGACCAACGGGCGCTGGCTGCTGATTACCGAGACCCGGGCCCGCGGCGGCGGCATTGTCACAGTCTATAACGACATCACCGCGCTGAAGGCGCGCGAGAAGGAGCTGCAACGCCTGAACGAAGAACTGGAGCACAAAGTGGCGGAACGCACCACCGATCTGGCCACGGCGAACAAGGAGCTGGAGGCGTTCGCTTATTCTGTGTCGCATGACCTGCGCGCCCCGTTGCGCGGAATCGACGGCTTCAGCCAGGTGCTGGTCTCGCAGCACGGCGACAAGCTGGACGCGGAGGCGCTGCGCCTGCTCCAGCGCATCCGCGCCGGCGCGCAGCATATGGGCCATCTGATCACCGAACTTCTCGGCTTGTCGCGCGTGGCGCGTACCACCGTGCAAAGCGCCGAAGTGGACCTTTCGGCCCTGGTGCAAAGCGTAGTCGACGAATCGAAAACCGAGGCGGCCGGCCGCAGGGCGGAATGGCGCATCCAGCCCGGCATGCAGGTCCACGCCGACGCCGGCCTGCTGCGCATCGCGCTGGTGAACCTCCTCGGCAACGCGCTCAAGTACACGCGCAACACCTCGCCCGCGCGCATCGAGGTCGGCGCGTCCCGACGGGTCGGGAATTTTCTGGAAGTCTACGTGCGCGACAACGGCGCCGGCTTCGACATGGCCTACGCCGAGCGCCTGTTCCAACCGTTTCAGCGCCTGCACGCCGAGCACGAATTCGAGGGCACCGGCATCGGACTGGCGACCGTGCAGCGCGTGATCGCGAAGCACGGCGGCGCGATTCGCGGCGAAGGACGCGTCGGCGAAGGCGCCACATTCTATTTCACCATACCGGCATAATCACCATCTAGG
>JACZJU010000115.1 GCA_014860395.1 Burkholderiales bacterium
TCGCTGCCCACCTCGGGCGCGCAGGCCGACAGCGAAAGCAACATCGCAGCAGACGCAGCCAGAAGAACGGATTTCGCAATTGCGCTCATGGGGAACGGCCTCCACTGGTCCGATTCAATTACACCGATTGTTCTTGTACACGTTTCTACAGCCGTTTGAAATACTCGTTCTTGGAATATACATCGAAAATCATCCCTGGTGCGGCTGCCGCTCGGCCATGTTTGGACCCAAGGGCGCGCGTGGAGTGTAGACTTGGGTTCAATTCGATCTCCCTGACTATTAGTCCAGGCGAGGATATTTCTCATCGATCAACGCGGATGATTCCGCGTGCGAAAGGGGCTCAAAGTTGAAACCGATCAAGGTTTATCGAAATCCGGAATTCATGCATAGCAAGGAGGCGCGCGCGCTGCGCATCCTGGCGGAGTACCTCGAACCGAAGAGCCGCCTCGAGGCCGAAGGCGTGGAGGACACTATCGTGTTTTTCGGGTCGGCGCGAACCCCGCAGGGCTCAACGTGGTACGAAGCGTCGCGCGCGCTCGCTTTTCGCCTGACGCAGTGGTCCAAGGGGCTGGATCCGGCGGCGCAGCGCCGCTTCGTCGTCTGTACTGGGGGCGGGCCGGGCATCATGGAGGCCGCAAACCGCGGCGCCTCCGAGGCGCATGGGCGCAACGTCGGCCTGACTATCGCGCTGCCGCGCGAGGAAGCCGTCAACCGTCATGTGACGCGCGAACTCTCGTTCCATTTCCATTACTTCTTCATGCGCAAGTTCTGGCTCGCCTACATGGCCAAGGCGGTCATCGTGTTCCCCGGAGGCTACGGCACGCTCGACGAGCTCTTCGAGATTCTGACCCTGGTGCAAACGAAGCGCATGACCAAGCACATGCCTATCGTGCTGTTCGGCACGGAGTACTGGCGCGAGGTAATCAACTTCGACGCGCTGGTGCGTCATGGCACCATCAATGCCGCAGACGTGGACCTCATGCACCGCACGGACTCGGTGGACGATGCCTACGAGTGGCTGATTCACCAACTTGCCGAGCAGGCGCTCGGAAAGCCGGGGGCGATGCTTTAGTCCAGAGTTTTCCCTTGCGCTCCGCGACAAGTTATACGAGTTAAGCAGCGCCAAAGCGCTTTGCGCGCAGCCGAATAGATTCAATTCAGGTGGCCCTCGAGATTCGGCCGATTTTGAATTCCTGGGAAATGGGTGTAGGGTAATACTGCCCGATAACCCCTCGTAGTCCACTATGGTGAGCGTGTAGTTATCGGGCTCTCTTTTTATCCCAATATAAGGAGACCATCATGGGCATGCTCGACAAGTTGTTTGGCGGCAACAAGGACTACCCGCCGCTTCCGGAAGACAACGAGGCACAAGCCAACATCAACCAGGTAAGAGCCCAGCTCGAAGAGTTGGCGCATCGCGCCCCGGACAAGCTCGAAGTAGTGCCCGCCGAACGCGAGGCGTTCGTCTTCCTCGGCAAACCGCCCAAACGTTTCGGCATCGCATGGATCCATGACGGCAAAGTGAGCAGCCTCAAGGAATTGGCGGAAGAGAACAAGCTGTCGCAACTGGAGGTCGGAAAGCTGGTCAACAAACTTGGCCGAGCCTATGAGCACGCCAGCGAGACACCGCGTTTCTCGACTGAAGTAAGCGGCAAACAAGCGGTAGTCATTCCCTCCAAGGGTCTGGAGCGGGAGGTTCGTCAGATCATCGAGAGCGCCATACATTGAAGCCGCCCGATTGAGCGACATTCAGTTGCGAGTCGCTTAAAGCGGCTGGCCGGGATCGCCGGGCGGCCCCGCATCGCCGGGGACGCTCACCACTAGAGGCACCTGGCCATCTCGGGGTTCAGGGAGATGAGCCGCTTCGCTTCGTCCGAATCCGGATCGATAAGCGTGAAATCCGCAAATTCGAAGCCGGGTGCGACCGAGCAGCCTACTAAGACGGTACCCGATATCGGCGCTGCTGCCTGCCAGGTGCCTGCTGCGACGACATGGCAGTAGCAGTCGTTGCCGGCTGACAGGGTGTTGCATTTGGGAGGAGTGTTCGTGCCGTCCCAGGTGTAAAGGTTGAGCCCCGGTCCCTGGTACAGATTCCAGACCTCGTCCGAGGTAACTTTGTGAAACCGGCTGACCTCGCTCGAATTCAGGGAGAAGTAGATGTGGGTCAAGGCCGATCTGGTGGTGCCGTCCTGCGTGGATACGGTTTTGGCGGACCTGAATACCTCGCGGAATCGGCCGCCCTCCGGATGCTCGATGAGGTCAATGGGCTTCATGGA
>JACZJU010000014.1 GCA_014860395.1 Burkholderiales bacterium
CCGCTCCACTGACCTTGGCGCCGGCGCATCCTCCTTTTGCGCCACTGTCGCGCCGCGGCCTGCCGTAGCGGCCGTCGCAGCCTTGCCCACATTGAACGCGGCCACCGCCTGCGTCAGATCCCGGGTTTGCTCCTGCATCGACTCGGCGGCCGCCGACGCTTGTTCCACCAGCGCCGCGCTCTGCTGCGTTACGTGGTCCATTTGCGTGATCGCCTGGTTCACCTGCTCGATGCCCTGGCTCTGCTCCTGCGAGGCCGCGGTGATCTCGCTCATGATGTCGGTCACGCGCTTCACCGAGGTCACAATCTCCTGCATCGTCTTGCCGGCTTCGTCAACTAGCTTGGAGCCCGCGCCCACCTTGTCCACCGAGTCGCCGATCAGCGCCTTGATCTCCTTCGCCGCCGCCGCGCTGCGCTGCGCGAGGCTGCGCACTTCGCTCGCCACCACCGCGAAGCCGCGGCCCTGTTCGCCCGCCCGCGCCGCTTCGACCGCGGCGTTCAACGCCAGGATGTTGGTCTGGAACGCGATGCCGTCGATCACGCTGATGATGTCGACGATTTTCTTCGACGATTCGTTGATCGAGGACATGGTGCCCACCACCTCGCCCACTACCGTGCCACCCTTGACGGCGACAGCGCTCGCGCCGATGGCGAGCTGATTCGCCTGTTTTGCGTTCTCCGCGTTCTGCTTCACCGTCGAACTCAGCTCTTCCATGCTGGAGGCGGTTTCCTCCAGGCTGGAGGCCTGCTCCTCGGTGCGCTGCGACAGGTCGGTGTTGCCTGCCGCGATTTCAGCCGATGCAGTCGTGATCGTGCCGGCGGTGTCGTGGATCTTGCCGATGATGTCGGCGAGGTTATGCTGCATCTTGGCCATCGCCGCCATCAGGCTGCTGCTGTCGCCTCCCTTCACCTCCACTGCGTGGGCAAGATCGCCCGCTGCGATCCGGTTGGCCACTGCGGTCGCCGCAGCCGGCTCCCCGCCCAGCGGCCGGCTCACGAAGCGCAGAATGAAGTAGTAAATCGCGCCCAGCAAAGGCAGCGTCAGTCCGAACGCGATCAGGGAAATGCGCCAGGCAAAGCCGCTCAGTTGGGCTTGCGCCTTCGCCAGGCTCACATGCATGCTGATCGCGCCGAGCACTTCGTTTTCGGCGCCCTGATGGCAGCCCATGCAATCCTTGCCCAGATACGACTTCCAGTTCAGGATAGGGAAGATCGCGCTGAGGTAGCCGTCCTTCTCGTTGACCTCGAAGCTGGTCTTGCCGCTTTTCATCACCGCCGCTTCCGCGGCGCTGGGGCTGTCGCCTTTTACGTCCCCGGCCCCGTACTGGGTAATGGTGCTGCCGTAGCGGAAAACTTTGAGGTTTTTGATGTTGTTCGACTCGCGCACCTGGTCGAGGAACACCGCGCTCTCTTTGGACACGCCGGTGATCATCATCCCGGTCAGGGTCGCATTGATCATCTGGTTGGTGCTCTCGGCGAAATCGCGCGCCTGCTCAATGGTGGATTCGCGCCGCTCGGCATAGCTGAGAACGATGGTGACCGTCCAGCTCACGGCCAGCATCGCGCCGATCGCCGCCACCAGACGCGCCCACACCGGCAGATTGGCGAAGCTCCAGCCTTCCACGGCCGCCGCGCTTATTGCAGGCTGCCGCGCACCGGTCGCTGCTGCACCTACCTGGCTCATGATTGCCTCTCCTTATTAGTAGAATTCGATCGCACAATCGTCACCTGACACCACCACCCGCCATTTCGCGCCTCCATGCACCACCTGGCGTCACTTGGAATTCTCCCCACTGCTCCTTTGCACCGCCGCCCAACGCGGCCTTGTTCTTCCTCGCCGCGGTCGGCTTGTCGCTCGCCCATGCCGCGCGAACCGCGAATGCAAAGGACGCCATCGCGGCGAACACTCCCGCGTTTTTCAGCTCTTTGCATTTCATCGTGATCTTCCGTTTCGTTGGTTGAAATCTGCATCCCGGACCTTCAGCGCGATCGGACCAGAGCGTTTCGGCCATGCAGAGCCTATCCGCGCCCCACGCAGTCGCCGTCGGTAGCAATTGGATTTTCGGCAATAATGCCTATTTCTTTAGCCCGAACAGGTCGGGAAAGAGTGTCTATTTTCGGATTTGATCAGGGCCGCATTGCTCTATTTAGCGGCGCCGCCCCCGGGCGGGGGTTTTAGCGCAAGACGCGCGCGCTCGGCTGATACTCGGACTGCCCTGGTATGGCGCGCCCGATCCGGCGACGCAGTAGCGCCGCTGCGTCAATTCGACCATAGGCGTGATCGCCGGTCCACGAGTTTCCTCGCGCGAGCCCGCCGCGGCTCGCTCGATCCAGCGCTATCATCCCGGCCGCAAGGCGCCCGCTAGAACCTCGACCAATCGCCGTCGGTACCCGTCTTTGCCTTTACGGCGTGTCGCGCTTGCGCTTTGGGCTTGGGCTTTGGCGGCAGGCGCGCGACCTTGGACGCTCGCTTGCCGGCCACCTGCCGCATGACGGCGAGGCGCTCGATCGTCTTCTTGGATTCGACCTCAAACTGCGTCCCCAGCAATAGTCTCGCTGCGTCCTTGCGGCCGGTCTGCGTGAGATTTACAACCTGCCCGGCGCATTGATGAAAACCCGCATGCGCGCTACGCAGCGACTCATATTCGGCACGCTGTGCAAATTGCTTGCCCGCGCCGTACATCCATTCCCCCAGGGCGCATTGCTTGTCGCTGGATACCTTGGCCGCCTCCAGCGACTCGCCCGCGCCATTGATATAGGCGTAGAGCCGATGCTTCCAGTTGACGTGGGCATTGGTCGCCTTTTCGAAGTCGAAATCCGCATCCAATGCCGTCATGTCGCTCGCCATCCGGAATACCGCCAGCGCCTGCGCCAGGTGCTGCTCCTGCTCCTGCATCAACTCCGCGGCGGTCGACGCCTCTTCGACCAGCGCCGCGTTCTGCTGCGTCGTCTTGTCCATCTGCGTGATCGCCTGGTTCACCTGCTCGATGCCAGAACTTTGTTCCTCCGACGCCGCCGTGATTTCGCTCATGATGTCAGTCACCCGCTTCACCGAACTGACGATTTCTTCCATCGTCTTTCCGGCTTCGTCCACCAGCTTGGTACCCGCGCCCACCTTGTCCACCGAGTCGTCGATCAGCGCCTTGATCTCCTTGGCCGCCGTCGAACTCCTTTGCGCCAAGCTTCTTACTTCGCTCGCCACCACAGCGAAGCCCCGGCCCTGTTCGCCCGCGCGCGCCGCTTCCACCGCGGCGTTGAGCGCCAGGATATTCGTCTGGAACGCGATGCCGTCGATCACGCTGATGATGTCCACGATCTTCTTCGACGATTCGTTGATCGAGGACATGGTGTTCACCACCTCGCCTACCACCTCGCCGCCCTTGACCGCCACCGTGCTCGCGCCCAGCGCAAGCTGATTCGCCTGCCTTGCGTTGTCGGCATTCTGCTTTACAGTCGAAGTCAGCTCTTCCATGCTGGAAGCGGTCTGTTCCAGACTGGAAGCCTGTTCCTCGGTGCGCTGCGACAGATCGTCATTGCCCGCCCTGATCTCGCCTGAGGCGGTGGCGATCGCCTGAGCCGATTTCTTGACCTCGTCGATGAATCCCTTCAACTGCGCCGCCGTATGGGATAGCGCCACCAATAGCTGTTCCGCCTCGTGCCGCGGCTTCGCGTCGAATTTGTGCGTCAGGTCGCCCTGCGCAATCCCCTCGGCCACCGCCAGCGCCTTGCGGATCGGCCCGGTAATGGAACGGCCTATCCACAGCGTCACCAGTACCAGAATCGCGGCGACCGCCGCGGTAAGCGCGATAATTTTCAGGTTTGCCGACCGCGCCTGTGCATCCACATCATCCACATAGACGCCGGAGCCGACGATCCAGCCCCAGTTCGCCATCCCGCGCACATAGGACACCTTCTCCACGGGTTCCGCCTGCCCCGGCTTCGGCCAGAGGTAATCGACGAAGCCGGCGCCGTCCTGCTTCACCCGGTCCACAAACGCGACGAACAAGGGCTTGCCCGTAGGATCTTTCACGTTGCTGACATCCTTGCCGTCGAGGGCGGGCTTGATCGGGTGCATGATCACCGTCGGATGCATGTCGTTGATCCAGAAGTAGTCGTCCTTGCCGTAGCGCATTCCTTTCAGGACGCCGATCGCG
Source organism: Burkholderiales bacterium (assembly GCA_014860395.1). Classification (GTDB taxonomy): domain Bacteria; phylum Pseudomonadota; class Gammaproteobacteria; order Burkholderiales; family SG8-39; genus 2-12-FULL-64-23. The sequence goes on from JACZJU010000014.1 coordinate 4,154, forward strand.
GCCTTCTGCGCCTGTGCCCGGTCCATGCCGCCCTCGCGCTCCAGCGCTTCGTAGTGGGCAAGCACGCCGTAAGCGCTGTCGACCACCGCGCGCGTTGCAGCGCGCTTTTCATCCATCAGCCCGGTTCGGTACAGGGACGCGACGAACACGCCCACGATCACGCACGCCGCGACCCCGAGCACTGCGATCCACTGCAGCCTGGCTTGCAGCGACCCGCTTCCCCAAAAGCCGAGCTTCATGATTAGTCCTTTGTTCTTGTTCGCAACAACAACCTCGGTGTTCTCAGCAATCCGCCTGCGCACCGGCCGCCTTCCACCCAGGCGGCGTCATTCCCAGCGTAGATCGGCGCGGACCACGTCCGCGCCGTTCCTGCCCCTACCCTTTGTACACGCCACCGCACACCACGGTTTCATCGAGCCGTTCGCAATACATCGACTTCTCGCCGATCTTCCTGGTCACCGGGTTGGTGAACTTGTAGTCCTGCCAGAAGTTCGGTTTCGCCTTGCCCAGCTCGACGCGCTCTTTCACAAACTCCTTGCCGTCGACGTCCTTCAGGTCGATCAGCACGCGCCCGACCATCTTTTCATTGGCGCCATGGGCCCAGACCTTGCCGTCCAGCCCGTAGACCACCAGATACAGATCGCGGTCCTTGAACTGGCCTTGCTTGTTGCTGATCTCGGCATAGCCCTTGTCCTTGTCGTTGGCCTTGATGAAGGCAACACCTTTCTTCACCATCGCCTCGGCTTCCGCCCGGCTCGCATGCTCCTGC
>JACZJU010000116.1 GCA_014860395.1 Burkholderiales bacterium
ATGCCGCGCGTCGGGAAATTGACTACGCGCAGGAACGCGCTGTCGTCCTCGGAACTCGCGATCAGACGCAGGTAGGCGAGCGCGTGCTTGACTTCCATGCGCTCGAAGAAGCGCAGGCCCCCGTAGACGCGGTAGGGAATACCGGCGGAGAACAGCGCGTGCTCGAGGATGCGCGATTGCGCATTCGAGCGGTAGAGCACGCCGATCTCATGCCGCGCGAGACCGTCGCGGTTCAGCGCCTGCACTTCCTCGGCCAGCCAGTGCGCCTCGTAGCCGTCGGTCTGCGCCTCGTAAATGCGCAGCGGCTCGCCGTGCCCGGCCGCGGTCCACAGGTTCTTGCCCAGGCGTTTGCGGTTGTTGGAGATCAGCGCGTTGGCCGCATCGAGGATGTTGCCGTGCGAGCGGTAGTTCTGCTCCAGGCGAATCACGTTCTCGACGTGGAAATCGCGCTCGAAATCGGCCATGTTGCCGACGTTCGCGCCGCGAAACGCATAGATCGACTGGTCGTCGTCGCCGACCGCGAATATCACGCTGCCGGGCCCGGTCAAGAGCTTCAACCAGCGGTACTGCAGGCGGTTGGTGTCCTGGAACTCGTCCACCAGGATATGGCGGAAGCGCGCGCGATAGTGCTCGCGCAGGATTTCGTTTTTCGACAGCAGCTCGTAGCTGCGCAGCAGCAGCTCGGCGAAATCGACCACGCCCTCGCGCTGGCACTGCTCGTCGTAGGCGGCGTATATCTCGGCGTAGCGGCGGCTGAACTCGTCGTAGTCCTCGGCTTCGCTCGCGCGCTTGCCTTCTTCCTTGTTGCCGTTGATGTAATGCTGCACCTGCTTCGGCGGGAAGCGGTCCTCGTCCACGTTCATGCCCTTGAGCACGCGCTTCACCACCGACAGCTGATCTGCCGAATCGAGGATCTGGAACAGCTGCGGCAGCCCGGCGTCGCGGTGATGCGCGCGCAGCAGGCGGTTGCACAGCCCGTGAAAAGTGCCCACCCACATGCCGCGAGTGGAGATCGGCAGCATTGCGGAGATGCGCGTGAGCATTTCCTTCGCCGCCTTGTTGGTGAACGTGACCGCGAGGATGCCGGCAGGGCTGACGTTGCCAGTCTGGATCAGCCAGGCGATGCGCGTGGTGAGTACGCGCGTCTTGCCCGAGCCCGCACCCGCCAGAATCAGCGCAGACTGGTTCGGCAGGGTGACGGCGGCGAGTTGCTCCGGGTTGAGATTGGCGAGTAGCGACATCGTGCGGGGAATGTTTCTTGGAACCGCGATTCTACCGCAGGGGCAGGCTTGTATAATGCGCCATTCGTCAAACAGCGAAACCTCCATGCAAGCCCAGTACCACGCCGAAACCATCGAACGCGCCGCCCAGGAGCATTGGGAGACGACCCGGGCTTTCCGCGCCACCGAAGAACAGCCGGGAAGCGCCTCCCGCCCGAAATACTATTGCCTGTCGATGTTTCCCTACCCCTCGGGCAAGCTGCACATGGGGCATGTCAGGAACTACACCATCGGCGATGCGCTCACGCGCTATCACCGCATGCGCGGCTACAACGTGCTGCAACCCATGGGCTGGGACGCGTTCGGACTGCCGGCCGAAAACGCCGCGATGGCAAACCGCGTGCCGCCGGCGAAGTGGACCTACGACAACATCGCCTACATGAAGAAGCAGCTCCAGTCGCTGGGTTTCGCCCTGGACTGGTCGCGCGAAGTCACCACCTGCCGCCCCGAGTACTACAAGTGGAACCAGTGGCTGTTTCTGCGCATGCTGGAAAAAGGGCTGATGTACCTCAAGACCGGCACCGTCAACTGGGATCCGGTGGATCAGACCGTGCTCGCCAACGAGCAGGTCATAGACGGGCGCGGCTGGCGCACGGGCGCTTTGGTGGAAAAGCGCGAGATTCCGATGTACTACATGAAGATCACCGCTTACGCCGAAGAGCTGCTCGCCGCGCTCAACACCCTGCCCGGCTGGCCCGAGCGGGTAAAAACCATGCAGGCCAACTGGATCGGCAAGAGCCATGGCGTGAATTTCGGCTTTCCGTACACCATAGCCGGCGAACAAAAGCTGCTCAAGGTGTTCACCACCCGCGCCGACACCATCATGGGTGTGACTTTCTGCGCCGTGGCCGCCGAGCATGAACTCGCCGCCCATGCCGCGAAGAGCAATCCACAACTCGCCGCGTTCATCGAAGAGTGCAAGCGCGGCGGCGTACAGGAGGCCGATCTCGCGCTGCAGGAGAAGAAAGGCATGCCCACCGGCCTTTCCGTGACCCACCCGATCTCTGGCGAACAGGTGCCGGTGTGGGTCGGCAACTACGTGCTCATGAGCTACGGCGAAGGCGCCGTGATGGGCGTGCCGGGGCATGACGAGCGCGACTATGCCTTCGCGCTGAAATACCAGCTGCCGATCAAATGCGTGATCCGCCACCCGGCGGGCGATAGCGTGCCCGAGCCGTGGAAGCCCGAATACGCCGATTACGGGACCTGCATCAATTCGGGCAAGTACGACGGCCTGGCCTTCGCCGAGGCAACCGACGCCATCGCCGCCGACCTGCGCGCCAAGGGCCTGGGCGACAAGCAGGTGGTGTGGCGCCTGCGCGACTGGGGCATCTCGCGCCAGCGCTACTGGGGCACGCCTATACCCATCATCCATTGCGACGTTTGCGGTGCCGTGCCGGTCCCCGACAAGGATCTGCCGGTGACCCTGCCCGAGGACCTGGTGCCCGACGGTTCGGGCAACCCATTGAACAAACACGCGGCGTTTCGCGACTGCGCCTGCCCGCGCTGCGGCAAGCCGGCGCGGCGCGAGACCGACACCATGGACACCTTCGTCGATTCGTCCTGGTATTACATCCGCTATGCCTGCCCCGGCGCGGCCGGGATGGTGGACGAGCGCGTGAACTACTGGCTGCCGGTGGACCAGTACATCGGCGGCATCGAGCATGCGATTCTGCACCTCCTGTATTCGCGCTTCTGGACCAAGGTGATGCGCGACCTCGGCATGGTCAAGTTCGACGAACCGTTCGCGAACCTGCTCACCCAGGGCATGGTGCTCAACGAGATCTACTTCAGGAAGAACGGCGCCGGGCGCATCGTTTACTACAACCCCTCGGAAATCGAGTGGCGCCTGGACGACAAGGGCCAACGCGCGCATGCGGTGCTCAGCGCCGACGGCGAGCAGGTCGAGTCCGGCGGCATCGGCACCATGTCCAAGTCGAAAAACAACGGCGTAGATCCGCAGTCCTTGATGGAAAACTACGGCGCCGACACGGCGCGCTTTTTCATGATGTTCGCGAGCCCGCCCGAGCAGACGCTGGAATGGTCCGACTCCGGCGTTCAGGGCGCCTACCGCTTCCTCAAGCGCCTGTGGGCCTACGCCCACGAGCATCGCGACGCGCTCGGCCCGGGCGTGAAGTCATCGCACCAGCCCGAACAGCGCCGCGAGATCCACCTGACGCTGAAGCAGGCGAACTACGACCTGGGCAAGCATCAGTTCAACACCGTCGCCTCGGCCTGCATGAAAATCCTGAACGCGCTCGAGCGCAGCGACGGCGACGCCAGCGGCGCGACCCCCGCCGAAGGCATGTCGATCCTGCTCAGATTACTTTCGCCGATCGCGCCGCACATCACCCACGCGCTGTGGCGCGAACTCGGCTACGGCGAGGATATCCTGCATGCGAGCTGGCCCGAGCCCGAACCGGCGGCGCTGGAGCAGGACGAGATCGAACTGGTGGTGCAGGTGAACGGCAAGCTGCGCGGCAGCATTCGCGTCGCCAAGACCGCCGGCAAGGATGCGATCGAAGCCGCGGCAATCGCCAACGAGCAGGTGCAGAGATTCGTCGCCGGTCAGAAGGTGAAGAAAATCGTCGTCGTGCCCGGCCGACTGGTGAACGTGGTAGTTTGAGCGCGTGAGCCTTCTGGAGCGATGATGCGTACCTTGGTGGTACTCCTGCTGGGATTGCTGACCGCTGCCTGCGGCTTCCAGCTGCGCGGCCAAGCCAGTCTTCCGTTCGAGACCCTCTACGTCGCCCTTCCTGAAGCCTCTCTGCTCGGAACCGATTTGAAACGCAACATCATCGCCGGCACCCACACCAAACTGGTGAACGATCCGGCACAGGCGCAGGCGATTCTCACCGTCGTTTCCGAGAGGCGCGAAAAGAGCATCCTCTCGTTCGACACCTCCGGCCGGGTGCGTGAACTGCAGCTGCACTACCGCCTTACCTTCCGCGTGCACGACGCCCGCGGCCGGGATTACCTGCCACAAAGTGAGATTCGCGCCACGCGCGACATTTCTTTCAGCGACGCGCAGGTGCTGTCCAAGGAATCGGAGGAGCAATTGCTCTACCGCGATATGCAAAGCGATATGGTGCAGCAGATCCTGCGCCGCCTCGCTGCCGCGCCCGCCGAACCGATAGTCTTCGAACCCGAGGCAAAAGATGCAGCTGCGCGCTGAGGAACTGGAACGTCACCTCGCGCGCAGTCTGGCAAACCTGTATGTGGTCCACGGCGACGAGCCGCTGCAGTCGCTCGAGGCGGCCGACGCGATCCGCGCGCAAGCCCGCGCGCAAGGGTTTGCCGAGCGCGAGGTGCTGTCCGCGGAGCGCGGCTTCGACTGGGGCCTGCTTGCGGCGAGCGGCGCCAACCTGTCGCTGTTCTCGTCGAAAAAACTGATCGAGCTGCGCATACCCGGGGGCAAGCCCGGCACCGATGGCGCTGCCGCCATCGTGCAGTACTGCGCCAAGCGGAGCCCGGACGTGCTTGCGATCGTTTCCCTGCCCAAGCTGGACCGAAGATCCCAGGACGCGGCCTGGTTCAAGGCGCTGACGCGCGAGGGTGTGCTGATCAGCACGTTCCAGGTGGAGCGCGCGCAATTGCCGCAGTGGATCGCGGCGCGCCTGGCGCGGCAAAAGCAAAAAGCCGACCGCGAGACGCTGCAATTCCTCGCCGACAGCGTCGAAGGCAATCTGCTCGCCGCGCACCAGGAAATCCAGAAGCTGGGTCTGTTGTTTGCGCCGGGCGACCTGGATTTCGACGCGGTGTGCGGCGCCGTGCTCAATGTCGCGCGCTACGACGCGTTCAAGCTGAACGAGGCGATGCTTGGGGGCGACAAATCGCGCGTCGCGCGCATGCTCGATGGCCTGAAAAGTGAAGGCGAAGCCCCACCCAAGATACTGTGGGTGCTCTCCGAAGAGATTCGCGCAGTCGCCAAGGTGCAGTCGGGCCTCGCCCAGGGCGAAGACCTGCAGCAGCTCTACCGCAACAACCGCGTCTGGGGCGGGGTGCGCCAGCAGTTGGTCACCGAAGCCGCGCGCCGGCTCAAGTCCGCGGCGCTGGCCCAGGCCTTGCGGCACGCCGCGCGCATAGATCGCACGGTCAAGGGCCTGGCCCGCGGCGATGTCTGGGACGAGTTGCTGCAGCTGTGCCTGCGCTTTGCGCGCTAAGCGTGACCGGCTGGACGCGAACCGACCGTCTGCGTCCGGAGAATTACCCCAATCCCGCGAACAAGCCCGGATTTATTCAAGCTAAGCGCCGCGCTTAGCTCGTTTTGCGCCCCCTGGAAACTACGCGCGTGTTGCGTCGCGCCGCCGACCCGACCTCGAGTTCCGCCGCTTCGCTCTCCTGCGGCTGGGCGCTGCGATCCGATGCGCGCCCTTCGGCCCTGCGCTCGCTCGCAAGCCTGGCCTCGGTGATCACCCGCGCCGCCTCGTCAACGCGTATGCGGCTCGCCGCGGCCTGGGT
>JACZJU010000117.1 GCA_014860395.1 Burkholderiales bacterium
GCCAGATTTTGGTGCCAGGGACCGGAATCGAACCGGCATGCCGGGATTAGCGGCGGCGGGTTTTAAGCCCGCTGTGTATACCAATTTCACCACCCTGGCGAACGCAGGCGAATCATACTGGAGGACTGCGTCATGTTGGAAACAGCCGGCTTTTACTGGCTTAGTTCAATTTTACCGGCTTTGTACGGATATGCTAAATTCGAGCGGAAAAGCAATATAAGTAACAATCACGACTCGTCCAAGACCAAGCAATGGGAGCAGGAATTTCATGACGAATCTATCTTCGGTCAAGCGAACCCTGCTTGCTCTGGGCATCTGTCTGTGGGTGGCGGGAAATACCGCGCTTGCGGCGGGGCCGGATCTGCAGAAAGCCGAGGCCTTGATGAAACAGGGCAAGGCGGCCGAAGCCTATTCCCTGCTCCAGCCCTTTGAATTCGAGCAATCCGGCAGCGTCAAATTCGACTACCTCCTGGGCATAGCCGCGCTCGACAGCGGCAAGCCGGACAAAGCCACGCTCGCGTTCGAGCGCGTCCTTGCGGTGGATCCCAATTTTGCCGGCGCGCGCATCGACATGGGACGTGCCTACTATCAGCTCGGTGATTTCACCCGGGCCAAGCTCGAATTCGAGGCCGTGCTGACGCAGAATCCTCCTCCGGCCGCCAGGGCGACGATTAACAATTACCTTGCGGCGATCGAAGAACGGGAAAGCGCCAGCAAGACCAAGGCGACGGGCTATTTCGAAATCGCAGCCGGCCACGATTCCAACGTCAATTTCGCCACGAGTCAAAGCCAGATCGAAGTGCCCGCTTTCGGCAATCTGATTTTCACCTTGAACCCGACGGGCGTTAAGGCTCCTTCCAGTTATCTGGGATCCGCCTTCGGCGGTGAAGTCACTCACCAAGTCAATCCGAAACTGGGTCTTTTTGCCGGAGCGGATGTGCGTGCCCGTGACAACGTCTCCCAGCGCGCCTTCAATTCCATAAGCATGGACGCGCGGGCGGGCGTCGCCTTGGGCGAAGGCGCGGACGTGGTGCGCTTGGGAGTCCTCGCCGGGAAATACGAGCTCAATGGCAAGAGCAATCGCGATACCGACGGGGTCAACGCCGAATGGCGTCATTTGCTCAACCCGGCGAACCAGGTCAGCGCGTTCGCGCAGTACGCGCGCTACCGCTTCGAGCCCACCATCAGCGTCAATGACTTCGACCAGTACACCTACGGCGCCAGCTGGCTGCGTGTCGTGAACGACGGCAAAGGGATGGTTCTGGCCGGCCTGTTTGCCGGGAATGAGCGCGCTTCCCTGCGCGCCGACGGCGGCAAGCGTTTCAACGGCCTGCGGCTCGGGGGGCAGATGCAGCTTAATGACAAAGCCGAGTTGTTTGCAGGTCTCGGCGCACAGTTCAGCAAGTACGACCAGGCCAATGCCGCATTCAGTTCTCCCACCGAGTCGCTGACCCGCGACGACAGGCAGTACGACGCCAACCTCGGCATCAATTGGCATTACGACAAACTGTGGACGCTACGGCCGCAGATCTCGTACATGCGCAACGACTCGAATATCGTGATTTACAAATTCGACCGCACCGACGTTTCAATCACGATCCGTCGCGACTTCAAATAATTCTTGCAGAGGGTCAACGCCATGCAATTTTCCTGGAAGAACTCGCTCAAGGCCCTACCCTTTCTGCTGCTGCTTGCCGCGCATGCCGGCGCCGCGTTCGGCGTGGCCGGCAATGTGCAGTTTGTTATCGGCGACGTAAAGTTGATCACCAAGGCCGGCGAGACACGGGCACTGGTAAAAGGTGCGGAAATTAACGAAGGCGACAGAGTGACTACGGCAGCCAACGCCTCGGCGCAAATAAAAATGGTGGACGGCGGATTCATCGCGATTCGCCCCAACACCAATATGGGCTTCGACACCTATCGCTACAGCGGCAAGGAAGACGGAACGGAGAGCGCCGTCGTTTCGTTGCTGCGCGGCGGCTTTCGCACCATCACCGGCTTGATCGGGCACACCAACAAGCAGAATTACCTGATAAAGACCGAAACCGCGACGATAGGCATTCGCGGCACGGACCACGAGCCCATGGTGATCCCTGCACCGGCGCCCGGACAGGTCGCGATCGCCGAACCAGGAACCTACGACAAGGTGAACGTCGGCGTCGCCTTTATCCGCACCGATGCGGGCAGCGTCGACATCCGGCGCAACCAGGTCGGTTTTGCGCCCGTGAGCAAGGCGGCGCCGGTGATCCTGCCGAAGATCCCGCCATTCTATAAGCCGACGCCTGCGCCTGGAACCAAGGAAACCAAGGGAGAAACCAAGGGCGAAGGCAAGTCCGAAGATCAGCAAACCGCCGCAGCAGGAACTGAAAAATCCGGCGAGGAAAAGAAAGACGCGGCTCCGGCGGACACGGCTGCTGCAGCGCCGGCGGAGACAGCGGTCGAGGCGCCCGCGCAGATTAGAGACACGTCGGTAGCTGATCCGACAAGCACCGTCACCGCGACTGCGGCCGCGGGACCCGTA
>JACZJU010000118.1 GCA_014860395.1 Burkholderiales bacterium
GGCACGGTCAGCGCGGGCGAGCCCGGGCTGGTGTCCGTGTATGATGCGGCCGGACAGATTATGCAAATCGCGCGCAAGGGGTTTGATCACTTTGGCAGCTGACGCCATTCTGCGTCCCAGCGCGGGCTTCATGCTGGCGCACCCGGCGCGATTCATTGCGCTGGGTTTCGGCACCGGGCTGTCGCCCGTAGCGCCTGGCACCGTGGGCACGCTGCTCGGCTTTCCCGTCTACTGGATCGCGAGCGACCTGCTCGCGCCCTATGGGCCGACAGGGATGCTCGTGTTCATCGCCGCCATGTTCGTGCTCGGCGTGTGGGCCTGCGCGATCACCGGGCGCGACCTCGGTATCGCCGATCATAGCGGCATGAACTGGGACGAGATCGTCGCGTTCCAGCTGGTGCTGATGCTGACGCCGCAGGCCTGGGAATGGCAGGCGTTCGCGTTTTTCGGCTTCCGTTTCTTCGACGTGATCAAGCCGCCGCCGATCCGCCAGGTCGACGCGCAGTTGAAAGGCGGGCTGGGGGTGATGGCAGACGACATCCTCGCGGCGTTCTATACGCTGCTGGCCATGGCCGTGTGCAAGGTGGCAATTGGTTGATGGCCTCTGACATGCTTGCCGCACTTGCGACGCGCGTAGGCGCAGCGCTGAAGGCGAAAGGTCTGATGCTGGCCGCGGCTGAATCCTGCACTGGCGGCTGGGTGGCGCAGGCGGTAACGGCGATCGCCGGCAGTTCGGACTGGTTCGAGCGTGGGTACGTCACCTATTCGGACGCCGCCAAGCAGGACATGCTCGGGGTCAGGGCCGAGTCGCTAGCCAGGCACGGGGCGGTGAGCGAGGAGGTGGCGCGCGAAATGGCGGCCGGGGCGCTGGCCAACAGCCGCGCGCAGGTGGCGCTGGCAATTACCGGCATCGCCGGCCCCGGCGGCGGCTCGCCCGAAAAGCCGGTGGGCACGGTGTGCTTCGCCTGGGCGGTGACGGCGGGCGCGTCCAGCACGCAAACGCGATACTTCGACGGGGACCGGGAGAGCGTGCGGCGCCAGTCGGTGACCGTCGCGCTGCAGGGTGTGCTGGAAATGTTAGAGGCGGATTCAGATTCAGCGAGTCGGCCACTGATTTAGGAGGGTGCGAGGGGATTTGTCCCCTCATTTTGTAACAGACTGCTTTACGGCTGAATCCGGCAACGGAAAAAGCGGTCGAACTTGACCCGCGCGTTTGCCGGCCTAGAATGAAATATAGCTTCCTCCGGGTTCCAGCCATGACTACGCCTCGCCCTGCCGCCGTCGCCGGCATGTTCTATCCCGCCGCGCCACGCGAACTTGCCTGGGAAGTGGACGACATGCTCGGCCACAGTGCCGGCGGCAATCTCGTTCCCGGTTTTCCCAAGGCGCTGATCGTGCCGCATGCCGGCTACATTTATTCCGGCGGCGTCGCCGCCGAGGCCTATGACAGACTGCGTCCGGCGCGCGGGATCGTGCGCCGCGTAGTGCTGCTCGGTCCCTGCCACCGCGTGCCGGTGCGCGGGCTGGCCCTGCCCGACGCGACGGCGTTCGACACGCCCCTCGGCCGGGTGCCGATAGACCGCGAGTCGGTCGAGGCGCTCTCGGGCTTGCCGCAGGTGGTTGTCAGCAGCGCAGTGCATGCCGAAGAGCATGCGCTGGAGGTGCAGCTGCCGTTTCTGCAGCGCGTGCTGGGCGAATTCAGCCTGGTGCCGCTTGCGGTGGGTGCGGCCGCGGCGTCCGAAGTGGCTGAGGTAATCGAGAAACTCTGGGGTGGCGAAGAAACGCTGATCGTCATCAGTTCGGATCTGTCTCATTACCATGCCTACGACGCGGCCCGCGCGATCGACCAAGGCACCGCCCGGGAGATACTCGATTTCTCCACCGCCATCGATCATGAGCAGGCCTGCGGTGCGACGCCGGTCGCGGGATTGCTGCTTGCGGCCAGGCGCCACGGCTTGACCGCGGAGCTGCTGGATCTGCGCAATTCCGGCGACACCGCGGGGGGGCGCGATCGTGTGGTCGGCTATGGCGCATTCGCGTTTTGGGACGGCGAACCGCGTTTCACCGCGGCGCACGGGCGCACGCTTCTGGCCATCGCGAGGAACAGCGTCGAGGCTGCGTTGGGAGCAAGCGCGGCCAAGCGCCTGCCCGGCGAAGCCTGGCTCCAGCCGCTGCGCGCGAGCTTCGTCACGCTAACCCGGGACGGCAGACTGCGCGGCTGCATCGGCAGCCTGGAAGCGCAACGCCCGCTAGGCGAGGACGTGAGCCACAACGCACTGGCTGCCGCGGTGTCGGACCCGCGTTTCGCGCCGCTCACGCGCGAGGAACTCGTCGGGACGCGCATCGAAGTGTCGATCCTGTCCGCACCGAAACTGGTCGCCTTTGCCGACCATGCCGACATGATCGCGCAACTGCGGCCGGGCGAGGACGGATTGATACTCGAATGCGGTGGGGCGCGCGCCACTTTCCTGCCGCAGGTGTGGGAAAGCCTGCCCGATCCGGAACGGTTCGTCGCCGAACTCAAGCGCAAGGCCGGCCTTGCACCGGAGGCGAGCACGGCCAAGTGCCGCATCCAGCGTTACAGCGCGCTGAAATGGAAGGAGGAGGGGAGCGCCAGCTTATGAGCGTCGCCGAAAGCAAATACCCTGCGCGCTGGTGGCATCTGCTGGCTGACGGCAGGATGCAGTGCGACTTGTGCCCGCGCGATTGCCGCCTGCACGATGGCCAGCGCGGCCTATGCTTCGTGCGCATGCGCGAAGGCGATCACATGCTGCTCACCACTTACGGGCGCTCGTCTGGCTTTTGCGTCGATCCAATCGAGAAAAAACCGCTCAACCAGTTTTATCCCGGGACGAGTGTGCTGTCGTTTGGCACCGCCGGTTGCAATCTTGCCTGCAAATTCTGCCAGAACTGGGACATCTCCAAATCGCGCGACATGGACAGCCTGGCCGACGCGGCCAGCCCGGAAACCATAGCGCAGGCGGCGCAAAGACTGGGCTGCAAGAGCGTGGCTTTCACCTACAACGATCCGGTGATATTCGCCGAATACGCCATGGACGTGGCCGACGCCTGCCGCGCCGCGGGTGTGCAGACGGTGGCGGTGACCGCGGGCTATATCCACGCCGAACCCCGGCGCGAGTTCTACGCCAAGATGGACGCGGCCAACGTCGATCTCAAAGCCTTCACCGACGAGTTCTACGTCAAGCTCACCGGTGCCCACCTCGCGCCGGTTCTGGATACGCTTAAATATCTCAAGCACGAGACCGGGGTGTGGTTCGAAATCACCACGCTGTTGATTCCGGGCAAGAACGACAGCGATGCCGAGCTCGAGGCGATGTGCGCTTGGATTGCGCAAGAACTCGGGCCGGAGGTGCCGCTGCATTTCTCCGCCTTTCATCCGGACTGGAAAATGACCGATATCCCGGCAACGCCGGTGGCCACGCTTGCGCGCGCGCGCCGGATCGCGCTTGCGCGCGGGCTGCATTACGTCTATACGGGCAATGTGCACGACACCGAAGGTGGCACCACCTTCTGCCCGCATTGCGGCAAGGCGCTCATCGTGCGCGACTGGTACCAGCTTCTCGACTACCGCGTCAGCGCCGACGGGCATTGCCGCGAATGCGGCGGCACCGTCGCCGGACGTTATCAGGCGTTCGACATCAAGCAGCAATTCGGTTCGAAACGGATACCCGTCCATCTGGCGGCAGCCTAGGTGCCAAGGAACAGCGACACTTGACTTTCGGCGAAAGCTGTATAAAGATACAGGCATCGTCACTAGCCAGGGTTCGCCGTGGAAGCACTGACCTCCAAGCAACAGGAAATCCTTACCCTGATACGCCAGGCCATTGAAAATACAGGCCTTCCGCCCACGCGCGCAGAAATCGCCGAGGCCATGGACTACAGCTCGCATAACGCCGCCGAGGAACACCTGCGCATGCTCGAGCGCAAGGGCGCGATCGAAATCGTAAAAGGCTCGGCGCGCGGCATCCGGCTGAAGGATGGCGGCGGCATTCCGCTGATCGGACGCGTTGCCGCAGGTTCGCCAATCCTGGCCGAGGAGCACATAGAGGCGCATTACCAGGTGGATCCGGCTTTGTTCAAGCCGCGCGCCGACTATCTGCTCAAGGTGCGCGGCATGAGCATGCGCGACGCGGGTATACACGATGGCGACCTGCTCGCCGTGCACAAGGCGGGCGAGGCGCGCAACGGCCAGGTGGTGGTTGCGCGGCTGCACGACGAGGTGACGGTGAAGCGGCTGCGCCGCCGCGGCGCGATCATCGAGCTGCTCCCGGAGAACCCCGAGTTCGAGCCCATTGTCGTCGATACGAGGCGCGAGGAGTTCGCCATCGAAGGTCTGGGCGTAGGGGTGATCCGCGCCGGTCGCAGCTTGTAGCACCCGCGTTTATGTTCGCTGCAGCCCCTGTTTTTCCCGCAGGTGTTGCACAAAACCACAAACTGTATAAAAATACAGGTCAACGCCGGAAGCGTGGCGTCCGTTGATGCAATCATTGCCATCGAAACCGAAGGAGATTCACATGGAAGAAAACAAGACCAAGGCGCTAGCAGCCGCTCTCGCGCAGATTGAAAAGCAGTTCGGCAAGGGTTCCATCATGCGCATGGATTCGGATGCAATACAGGATGACGTACAGGTGGTCTCCACCGGCTCGCTCGGCTTGGACATTGCGCTGGGCGTAGGCGGACTGCCGCGTGGCCGCGTGGTGGAGATTTACGGGCCGGAATCCTCCGGCAAGACGACGCTGACGCTGCAGGTGATCGCAGAGATGCAGAAAATAGGGGGCACAGCGGCGTTCATCGACGCGGAGAACGCACTCGACCCGCAGTACGCGCAGAAACTGGGCGTGAAAGTCGAGGACCTGCTCATCTCGCAGCCGGATACCGGCGAGCAGGCGCTGGAAATCGCCGACATGCTGGTGCGCTCGGGTTCGGTCGACGTCGTGGTCATCGACTCGGTGGCCGCGCTTACGCCCAAGGCCGAAATCGAGGGGGAAATGGGCGAGCCGCAGATGGGCCTGCAGGCGCGCCTGATGAGCCAGGCGCTGCGCAAACTCACCTCCAATATCAAGCGCACCAACACGCTGGTGATTTTCATCAACCAGATCCGCATGAAAATCGGCGTCATGTTCGGCAGTCCCGAGACCACCACCGGCGGCAACGCGCTGAAATTCTACGCCTCGGTGCGCCTGGATATCCGCCGTATCGGTTCGATCAAGAAGAACGACGAGGTGATCGGCAACGAGACGCGCGTGAAAGTGGTGAAGAACAAAATGGCGCCGCCGTTCCGCGAGGCCCTGTTCGACATCCTCTACGGCGAAGGCATTTCGCGCGAGGGCGAAATCCTCGAACTCGGCGTGAAGCACGGCATGGTCGAGAAATCCGGCGCCTGGTACGCCTACAACAAGGACAAGATCGGCCAGGGCAAGGACAACGCGCGCGAATACCTCAGGGAGCATCCCGAGCTTGCCATCGAGATCGAAGCGCGCGTGCGTGAAGCGGTCGGCGTGAACAATCCCGGCGCCAAGCCGGCCGCCGCGCTGTCTGTCGTGGCGGGGTAAACCCTAAGCGCGATACCGATGTCGAAGAGGGAAATCTCGCTGCGCGAGCGGGCGCTGGCCATGCTCGCGCGGCGAGAGCATACTCGCGTCGAAATGACGCGCAAACTTTCCCCCCACACCGAATCTCCCGAACAGATTGAGCAGCTGTTGGACGCGTTGGCCGCGCGCGGCTGGCTGTCCGAGACGCGCTTTGCGGAGTCCCGTGCCAATGCACTGGCGCGCAAATTCGGCAGCCGCAAAATCGAGTATGACCTCAAGAGCCGCGGCGTATCGGCCGAAGTCGTGGAACAGACGCTGGAGCGGACAAGTGCGCAGGAGCTGGACAACTGTCGCGCCGTCTGGCTAAGGAAATTCGGTGTCCTGCCGCAGGATGCCGCCGAGCGCGGCCGGCAAATGCGCTTTCTCGCCGGACGCGGATTCTCCGCTGAAACGGTACGCCAGGTCCTCAAAGCCGGAGACATAGACTAATGTCCGATAGCGAAAAATTCCTGGACGGCTGGCGTGAGGAAATGCGCTCGGCCTACCTCTACCGCGTGATGGCCGAAGCAGAAGCCGGCACGCCGCGCGCCGATCTGTTCAGTGGGCTCGCGATGGAGGCCGAGAATCAGGCGCAAATCTGGGCGCGCCAGGCAGGTGCCGCGTCGCCTGAATTCGCCCCAGATCTGCGCGCACGCATGGTCGCCGCGCTGGTGCGCCGTCACGGCCCGCGACCGCTGCGCGCGGTGCTGGTGGCGATGAAGGTTCGCGGCTTGTCGGTGTATTCGCATTCCGCACCGGGCCATCCCACGCCGACCACGTTGGAGGATGTGGGCAAGCGCCACCGGGGTATCGGCGGTGGTGGCAATTTGCGCGCCGCGGTGTTTGGCGTGAACGATGGTCTGGTGTCAAACGCGAGCCTGATTCTGGGCGTAGCCGGCGCGTCGGCCAACAATTCGATTATTCTGCTCTCCGGCGTGGCCGGACTTCTGGCCGGCGCATTTTCAATGGCGGCGGGCGAGTACGTATCGGTGCGTTCGCAGCGCGAAATGTTCGAACACCAGATCGGTCTGGAACGCGACGAACTCGCGCAATACCCGGAGGAGGAAGCGGAGGAACTGGCGCTGATTTACGCCGCACGCGGCCTGTCGCGGGAGGACGCGCTGAAGCTCGCCAAAGCCATCATTGCCGACCCGGCACAGGCGCTAGATACGCTCGCGCGCGAGGAACTGGGCCTTAATCCGGAGGAACTCGGTTCGCCCTGGGGTGCTGCAATCTTTTCATTTCTATCCTTCGCCGCGGGCGCTTTCGTGCCGCTACTGCCGTTTCTCGCACTGGCCGGAACGCGGGCGCTTCCCGTCTCCATCGGAATCACCGCACTGGCTCTGTTTGCCGTCGGCGCCGCCATCAGCCTGTTCACCGGCAGAAACGCGCTGCGCGACGGCCTGCGCATGCTCGCCATTGGCGCCGCCGCGGGTGGGCTGACCTATGCCATTGGCACCCTGTTCGGGGTCAGCGCGGGCTGAGCGGTATGCGCGCAGGTTGCCGCCACTGTGCCGGCATGGATTTGCATACGCGCCTGATTCAGGCGAAAATTCAGACTTTTACCTCAGGACAGCTGGACTTGCGGGCAGCTCTCGTGCCCGGCCGAAGCGAAATTATGAAATCAGCAGAAATCCGCAGTAAGTTCCTGGAATTCTTTGCCCAGCGCGGGCATACGATAGTGTCCTCCAGTCCGCTGGTGCCGGGGAACGACCCGACGCTCCTGTTTACCAATTCGGGCATGGTGCAGTTCAAGGATGTGTTCCTGGGCAAGGAGCCGCGGCCCTACAAGCGCGCTACCACGTCGCAAAGAAGCGTGCGCGCAGGCGGCAAGCACAACGACTTGGAGAATGTCGGCTATACCGCGCGTCACCACACATTCTTCGAGATGCTGGGGAATTTCTCGTTTGGCGACTATTTCAAGCGCGACGCCATCCACTACGCCTGGGATCTGCTCACCGACGTGTACAAGTTGCCCAAGGACAAGCTGTGGATCACCGTCTACGAGACTGACGATGAGGCCTACGCCATCTGGGCAGACGAAATCAAGGTCCCGAAAGAGCGCATCGCGCGCATCGGCGACAAGCCCGGCGGCGGCTCGGACAACTTCTGGCAGATGGGTGAAACCGGCCCCTGCGGGCCGTGCAGCGAAATCTTCTACGATCACGGCCCGGGGATCGCCGGCGGCCCGCCCGGCTCGCCCGAGGCGGATGGCGACCGCTATATCGAAATCTGGAACCTGGTGTTCATGCAGTACAACCGGGACGAGGCGGGCAAGCTCGACCCGTTGCCCAAGCCTTCGGTGGACACCGGCATGGGGCTGGAGCGCATTGCTGCCGTATTGCAGGGCGTGCATTCCAATTACGAAATCGACCTGTTCCAGGACTTGATCAAGGCGGCTGCGCGGGAGACGCACGTCAAGGATCTGGCGAGCAACTCGCTCAAGGTCATCGCCGACCATATCCGCGCGACATCCTTTCTTATCGTCGACGGGGTGATCCCGGGCAACGAGGGCCGCGGCTATGTGCTCAGGCGCATCATCCGCCGCGCCATTCGCCACGGCTACAAGCTCGGTCAGACCGAACCGTTCTTTCACCGGCTGGTCGAGGACCTGGCGCGCGCCATGGGCGAGGCCTACCCGGAACTCGTCAAGGCGAAGGAGCGCGTGGCGCGGGTGTTGAAGACGGAAGAGGAGCGCTTCGCCGAGACCCTGGAGCACGGCATGAAGGTGCTCGAGGGCGCGCTCACGCGCGAGGATCGCATGCTCGACGGCGAGACCGTGTTCCAGCTTTACGACACCTTCGGCTTTCCTGTGGACCTGACCGCGGACATCGCACGCGAGCGCGAGGTGCGCGTCGATTATGCCGGCTTCGAGGCGGCGATGCAGCGCCAGCGCGAGCGCGCACGCGCCGCGTCCAAGTTCACGGTATCGGCGGGCGTGGAGTATTCAGGCCGGCCGACGGAGTTTCACGGCTACGATACGCTCACGCTCGAAGGCACGGTGGCGGCGCTGTACCGCGAGGGAGCCTCGGTGGAGGAGATTGCCGCAGGCGAATCTGCGGTGGTAGTGCTCGACCGCACGCCCTTCTATGCCGAGTCCGGCGGGCAGGTGGGCGATCGCGGGGAGCTTGCCGGTGTGAACGGCAGCTTCAGTGTCGAGGACACACAGAAAATCCAGGCCGAGGTGTACGGCCACAAGGGCGACGTCAAGGCCGGGCGCCTGCGTGTCGGCGACCGGGTGATGGCCGCGGTGGACAGCGCGGCGCGGGCGCGCGCGGCGTGGAACCACTCGGCCACGCATCTTATGCATGCGGCGCTGCGCAAAGTCCTCGGCGCCCATGTGCAGCAGAAGGGCTCGCTAGTCGACGCCCAGCGCACGCGCTTTGACTTCTCGCACAACGAGCCGATGAGCGCGGTGCAACTGCGCCAGGTCGAGGAGCTCGTAAACCACGAAGTGCGCCGCAACAGCGAGGTTGCGGTGAGAGTGATGAAATATGACGATGCGATCAAAGCCGGCGCGATGGCGCTGTTCGGCGAGAAGTACGGCGACGAAGTCCGCGTCGTCGGCATGGGCGAATTCTCCACCGAACTTTGCGGCGGCACGCATGTGCGCCGCACCGGCGACATCGGCTTTTTCAAAATCGTGTCCGAGTCGGGCGTGGCTGCGGGCATACGCCGGGTCGAGGCAGTCACTGCCGACGGTGCTCTGGCCTGGGTGCAGGCGCAGGAGGCACGACTGGTAGAGGCGGCAAGCGTGCTCAAGGCGCAGCCGCAGGAACTGAACCAGAAGATTTCACAGATCATCGAAGGCGCCCGGGCGTTGGAGAAAGAGCTCGCGCGTTTGAAATCCAAGGTCGCGTCGGCACAGGGCGAGGATCTTGCCTTGCAGGCGACCGAAGTCAACGGCGTGAAGGTACTCGCCGTGGCGCTTGAAGGCGCCGACGCGAAGGCGCTGCGCGAAACCCTGGACAAGCTGAAGGACAAGCTCAAGTCGGCGGCGGTGGTGCTCGCGTCGACCGCGGGCGGCAAGGTGAGCCTGATTGCGGGGGTTACCGCCGATCTGACCGCCAGAGTGAAAGCCGGGGATTTGGTCAATTTCGTGGCGCAACAGGTCGGTGGCAAAGGCGGCGGGCGGGCCGACATGGCCCAGGCCGGGGGCACGGATGCGGCGAAGCTGCCAGCCGCGCTCGCCTCGGTGCAGGCGTGGGTGCAGCAGAAACTGTCCGGTCAGGACTTCCGGGGAATTCCGACTATGGAGGCGAGATGAGCAAAGTCATGGCGATCGTGAGTTTCAAATTGCCGCAACGGCAGACGCTGGATCAGGCGACGGCGACGTTCCAGTCCACCGCGCCCAAGTACCTGGGCATGCCGGGGCTGCTGCGCAAGAACTATTTCCTCGCCGAGGACGGCATGCGCGCCGGCGGCGTCTACCTGTGGGAGACGCGCGAGGCGGCCGAGCGCGTGTACACGGCGGAATGGAAAACCTTCGTCAAGGGCAAGTACGGCAGCGAACCCGAGGTCGTCTACGTCGACACTTCGGTGCTGGTGGACAACGAGCAGGGCAGAATCGCCAGCCTTTGAGCATGCTTACTGCCCGCGTTGCGCCGTCTGGAAATGAATTTTCTCTGGTCGGCGGGTGCGCGGATTAAACCCGCAGGAATCCGCGGCTAGAACCCGATGCGCTGTTTCTGCTTTGCGCGCGATCCGGCGATGTCCGCTTCCTCGATTTCGTCGCGCCCAGCCAGCTTGGCATTGCCGAAGGCATTGAACATCACGCGGCGCATCTCGCGCGGCGAAAATTCGGCCAGGAGCGCAAGTACGTCGGCCTGCGGATGCTCGGGAAACCGCCGACCCCATTCGTGGCTATTGCGGATGTCGCCGTAGACGGCCTGGGCGATGTGCATCGCGCCGTCGTGGTCGGGCGGCTCGATGTGGTACACGTTCATGCGGTTCAGGATAGGCTCGGGGATGCGCGACTCGTCGTTGGCGGTCGCGATCCAGACGGCGTCGGCCGCGTCGATGGGAACCTCAACGAACTCATCGATGAATTGCGTGGCGGTGTCGTGCTCCAGCAGGGCGTAGAGCGGGCCCAGCGGGTCGTATTGGGTGTCGCCCCCGGCCTTATCGATCTCATCCACGAGGATCACCGGGTTGGCGTAGCTGCCGTTCAGGAAAGTATCGAAAACCTTGCCCGGCTTGGCGTTCTTCCATTGCGAGGACGATCCGGACAGCACCCAGCCCGCGGTCATCGAGCTCATCGAGACGAAGCCGAAGCCGGTCGAAAGCAACTGCGACAGGCGCTTGCCGAAATGCGTCTTGCCTATTCCGGGCTTGCCCAGCAGCAGCATCGGCGGCAGCTCCATCGCGTCGCGGCTGTCGCTCACCAACGCGATGTGTTTCTTTATGTCATCCAGCACTTCGGTGAAATTCGGTAGATCCTGATACAGGGCATTCATGCTCGGCACGCCCGCAGGCTTGACCGTCAGGCGCGCGCCGCCGAGGCGCAGCATTTTTTCATAGGTGGACTTGAGCGCTTCGCTTGCCGAGGAGGTCAACTGCAGCATGGCATTCTCGACCGCGGCAACATCATATACGTCCTTGAAGCCGGCGATCGGTATCGACGTAGAGATCGTTGCCGGAAAATTCACCGTGGCGTTCATGTGCGGCCCTCCTGTCAAATCTTGTGACGGAGCAGTACAAAAACCGACATGCGGAAATTGCAGTGCCTTGAATGGAATATCGGCACAAACCCGGCTGGGTTGACCCCCCATGCCCGACTGATATTGCTGGCAGCCAGGGAGCAGGAGTGCCAGTGCGGGGCAGCCGGCCCTGCGGGAGCGCCGCGGCTGCAGGGCCTGGTAGCGGAGTTGGAGCAGGTGTTGCAGCCACGCGGAAGACCGCTGCAGGCAATACTTGCCAAGCGAGCTGGATTCGTGCTTGAATCCACTGTGGAAGCATTCGAAATGAGCCGCACCTACGCTTTTTGGTTCTATTTTTACTTTCCCCAGCCGCTGGCGGAGGGATTGAGCTAGGTTCGCGCCCAAGTATCCCGAAAAACCGCCAGCGCTTGCAGCCTGGCGGTTTTTTTTCGACTGAGATCAAGCTATGACCATGACCGCTATCGCACACCTCGAAAATCCGCTCACGCGGGCAGACGCGACCCACCGGCTGCGGACTTATCGGTATCTAGGAGAAATCATGACCCACAAGGTTGACGACGTCCGCATCCGCGAAATCAAAGAACTCGCGCCGCCCTCGCATGCAATCCGCGAGTTTCCCATATCCGAGGCGACCGAGCGCATCACCTACGAGACGCGCCAGGGCATACACGGCATATTGCACGCGGCGGACGATCGGCTGCTGGTGATCATCGGTCCGTGCTCGATACATGACCCCCAATCGGCGCTGGAATACGCGCACCGCCTGGCCCAGGAAAAAGCCAAGCACGCGGCCGACCTGCTCATTGTGATGCGCGTGTATTTCGAGAAGCCGCGCACCACCGTGGGATGGAAGGGCCTGATCAACGACCCGCAGCTGGACGGCACGTTCAGTATCAACGAGGGTCTGCGCCTTGCGCGCAGTGTTTTGCTGCAAATCAACGAGCTGGGCGTGCCAGCCGGGGTGGAGTACCTCGACATGATCACGCCGCAGTACATCGCCGACCTGGTGAGCTGGGGCGCGATCGGCGCGCGCACGACGGAGTCGCAGGTACATCGGGAGCTTGCCTCGGGGCTGTCCTGTCCGGTCGGATTCAAGAACGGCACCGACGGCAATATCCGGATCGCGGTGGATGCGATCAAGACCTCGCGCCAGCCGCACCATTTTCTTTCGGTCACCAAAGGCGGGCATTCGGCCATCGTCTCCACCAACGGCAACGAGGATTGTCATGTGATCCTGCGCGGCGGGCCCAAACCCAACTACGATGCCGCAAGCGTGGACGCAGCGGCCGGGCAACTGGCGGCGGCCGGTCTGGAACAGCGCCTGATGATCGATTTCTCCCACGCCAACAGCTCCAAGAATTATCTGCGCCAGTTGGAAGTCTGCGCCGACGTCGCCGGTCAGATCGCCGGCGGCGACGACCGCATCATCGGCGTAATGGTGGAGTCGCATCTGCACCCCGGGCGGCAGGACTTGGTGCCGGGCAAGCCGCTCGCCTACGGTGTGTCCATTACCGACGCCTGCATCGGCTGGGACGACAGCGTCAAGATCCTCGATCGCCTGGCGGAGGCGGTGCGCAAACGCCGCCTGGCGCACGGGGCCGAGGAGTAGCGTTTGTTTGCGTTTTGCCGATTAACCGCCCAGAGCGCAGACGGCGTGGAGGAGCCATTGTTGCAGGTGTCCTCGGTACCCGCTGCGGGTCGATATCGAGCTGCTTGACAACCTGGTGCAGGCGCTGGGCTGGCAAGTGTGCGTGCTGGCGCCTATCATCGTCCTGTTCGGCTATGTCATATTCGGCATGGTCGGTTTCGGCTCGACGATCACCAACGCACCCTTGCTCGCGCAGCTGTTGCCGCTGCGCTTTGTCGTTCCCCTCACATTGCTGCTCGACCTGTTTGCCGCGACAGCGCTCGGCACGCGCATGCGCGGCCAGGCCGACCGCGACGAACTCAGGCGTCTTTTGCCCTTCGTGCTGATCGGCCTCGCCCTGGGGCTCGCTTTGCTGATCAAGCTGCACGAGCGCATCCTGCTGCTCGTGCTTGGCGGCTTCGTGCTCTACGCCGGAATCAGCAGTATCGCGCACAGGCCGGGGGCGATCCGGCTGCATCGCGCCTGGGCATTTCCGGCCGGAGTTTTCGGCGGCATTTTCAGCGCGCTCTACGGCACCGGCGGCCCGATTTATACCATCTACATGTCGCGCCGCATCGCCGACAAGTCGGTGTTTCGCGCCACCATGGCGCGGCTGATACAAACCATTGCCCTGGTGCGCCTTGCCATGTTCATCGTTTCCGGCCTGATCACCCAAGACCACCTGTTGCTTGCGGCCTTGCTGCTGGCGCCGTTTGCCGCGCTGGGCCTGATCCTGGGAAACCGCCTGCATCATGTAATGTCGGCGCGGCGCATCATGCTGTTCGTGAGCTTGCTGATCATCGCCAATGGTGCCGCGCTGGTGGTGCGCGCCTGGTGAACCGGCGGCCTTTATAATCGCGGACATGCAAACATTCTCCGGCCGGGCTGCGGCGCCGATGCGAACCGCGTTTTATGCCGCGCTGGTGCTGACGCTGGCATTCAAGTTCTGGCTCGCCACCGTGCTGCCCATGACCGGCGACGAGGCCTACTTCGTCTACTGGGGCGTCTATCCCGACTACGGCTTCTACGACCATCCGCCCATGATCGGCTGGATCCTGGCCCTGCTGCTGCAGCTGTCCAGGGCGGAATGGGTGCTGCGCCTGCCGGTGATCGTGCTGCCTGCGCTGGTGGCCCTGGCCATGCTGCAATACCTGCGGCGGGTGGATGAAAGCAAAGCTTATATTGGGGCGCTCGCGTTCCTGCTGCTGCCGGTGAATGTCTGGAACGTGCTCATCACCACCGATACGCCGCTGGTGCTGTTCTCGTTTCTTTCGGCGCTTTGCTACGCTGCCGCTTTACGGCGCGATTCGCAGCCGCTGTACGCGGCCGCGGGCGCCTTCCTCGGACTGGCGTTCCTGTCGAAATATTTCGCCGTCCTGCTGGGACTGGCCTACCTCGGGTTCGTTTTGACCCAGCCGGCCGGGCGGCGCCGCTGGCGCGGCTTGGCGACCGTGGTCGCATGCGTGCTGCCGTTCGCCGCGATCAATGTCTGGTGGAACTACAATCACTGCTGGGCCAACCTGCTGTTCAATGTGTACAACCGGCATGGCGATGCCGGCTGGTCCTTGCGCAATCCGCTGCTGTACGCGCTGAGTATCCTCTACATGCTATCCCCGGTTGCGCTCTACCAGCTCTGGCGCGGCCGCGCGGCTCTGCGGCAGGAACTCGCCGAACCGCGCGCACGCTTCTTCATGTTCGCCTGGGCGGTGCCGCTCGCCGTGTTCGCCCTGCTCGCGCTGGTGAAGCAGATCGGCCTGCACTGGCTGCTTTCTTTCGTGCCTTTCTTCTTCGTCGCGGCGGCGCTGACGCTCAGTGCGGCGCAGTTGCGCAAGTCCGTCGTCTATCTTGGCGTATTCTCGGCGATCCACGTGGCGGCAATCCTGGGCGCCAGCTTCTTGCCGATGGAGACATGGAAAAGCAGCAGGCTCTACGACGGCATCGTGTTTCACGTCAAGACCGCAGAGTTGCTGCGGCAGCTCGAGCCTTATGCCGGGAAGTACGAATTCTCTGCCGACGGATTTTCACCCGCGGTGACGGCGTCGTACGCCTCGGGCAGGTATTTCTTCGTGTTCGGCACGGCGTCCTCGCATGCGCGTCACGATGACATCCTCACCGATTTCCGCGCGCTGGCGGGCAAGAACATTTTGGTGTTGCGCAAGAACCCGCCCAATCCGGCCGATTACGCGCCCTATTTCGCCAGGGTGGAGTACCGCCAGTTCGAGCTGCACGGCGCCACTTTCCATCTGGTGCTGGGCCAGAGTTTCGACTACCCGAAATATCGCGAGCAGGTGCTGCGGCCCCTGCGCGACCGTTACTATAGAATTCCGTCCTATCTGCCGCTGGGGCACTGCTACTTTTGCGAGCGTTATTTCCCCGATGAACCTTGTCCCGCCCGCTGAAGGCCTGCCGCTGCAATTGCTCAGGCTGTTGCGTCCGCGTCAGTGGATCAAGAACGGCTTTGTCTTCATCGGTCTCCTGTTTGGCGACGTCAGCCACAAGGCGGGACTGACAGGCGACGTGCTTCTTGCCGCAGCCGGATTCTGCCTGCTGTCCAGCTGTGTCTACGTGCTCAACGACATGTTCGATCGCAAGGCCGACCAGGCGCATCCGTGGAAGCGCAGCCGGCCGTTGGCCAGCGGCTCGGTGGGCATGGGTCAGGCATTCGCTCTGGCGCTGGTATGCGCGATTGCGGGGCTCGCGCTCGGCGCTGCGGCTTCTGCCGGCGTGGCGGGGATACTCTTCGCGTATCTCCTGCTCAATCTCGCGTACAGCGCCGGCCTGAAGCACGTTGTGATCCTCGATGTGTTCATCATCGCCGCCGGCTTCATGTTGCGAATCTTGGCCGGTACCTGGGGCGTGGGTATCGCGCCGTCCCAATGGTTGCTGTTGTGCGGCCTGCTGCTGACGATCTTCCTCGGCTTCGCCAAGCGTCGCGCCGAGCTGATGGTGAGCGAGGGCGATGACTCCAAAGGAGCGAGCCAGCGGCCGGTGCTGGACGACTACAGTCCGGCGCTGCTCGACACGATGATGGCGATCAGCGCCGCCGGCGTCATCGTCAGTTACAGCTTGTACACCGTCAGTCCCGGCACGGTTGAATTGCACCATACCGACAAGCTGATCTACACCCTGCCCTTTGTGGTGTACGGCATTTTTCGCTACATTTTCCTGCTGCATCACAGCGGCGGCGAAGATCCGGCTTCGACGCTGCTCACCGACGCGCATATGCTCGCTACCGGCGCCGCCTGGCTTTGTGTCACCTTATGGTTGATCTGGTAAGAGCGGGGCAATCAGTGCCCGCCTTGCCTCGGAGACATTGCGCGGGAGCGCGCAGGGCGCGTCGCGCGGCTCCATTTGACCCACGCGCTGCAACCATTCACGGCTCGATTTGAGCTTGGCCTCCGCTTTCGGCATAATCGGCGCACGCCGGGCTCGCTGGCGGGTCCTTTCCGGACCCGCCCGGTCCGTCTGTCTCGGACTTGCGCCCCATGGTTGAAAGCGGCAGACACGACAAGCTGGCACATCTGGAATACCTCGGCGATGCGACCCAGTTTGCGGGGAAGATGCACCACATGATCAGCTATTCGCCGTTGTTTGAGAACTTCAATATGGCGGAAATCCGGCTGATGAGCCACTTCATGAACGTCTATCGGGCCGGGCTGGGCCAGGAATTCATCCATGAAGGCGAGCAAGGTGATTTCATGCTGCTGATCATCGAGGGCAGCGTGGAAGTGTTCAAGCAGGACCGCTGGAATGCGCCCAAGCTCATCGCGTCGGTCGATGCCGGCAAGACGCTGGGCGAAATGTCCATGATAGACGGCGAACCGCGTTTCGCGACCTGTGTCGCCGCCGAGCCTTGCGTGATTGCCGTGCTGTCGCGCGAGAACCTGGCGCGAATTATTCTGGAGCAGCCGGTACTGGGGGCGAAAATCCTGATGGAGCTGGTGCTGATGCTGTCTCAGCGCCTGCGCCAGACCAGCGTCAAGCTGGTAGGTCTGATGGACAGGGAAGGCGACTGACGTCGGCCGTTCGGTTTCGAAGCCGAATCGCGGCTGCGATGCGGATGGGGCGGCGAAAAGACTGAAACTGACTGCAGATCGAGGCGATGCCTCGTCGTGCGCTCCGCCAATTCAGCGACCGACTAGACAATCCTTAGACGGCTGCTCACTTTTCGCCCGGGTTCTCTTTTTCCCTCGCCTTGGCCGACCGCCACAACACATCGCTGCCGCCGCCGGCGCGGTTCAGCACCCGGCCCAGAACGAACAGCAGATCGGACAAACGGTTCAGATATTTTTGCGCCGCGGTTCCGACCGGTTCGGCGCGCGCAAGCGTCACCAAAGCGCGCTCTGCACGGCGGCACACGGTGCGTGCGAGGTGGGCCAGGCTTGCCGCCCGCGTTCCGCCGGGCAGAATGAACTCCTTCAGCGGCGGCAGTTCACGGTTATGGTCGTCCAGCAGCGCCTCCAGGCTCGCAACCTGTTTCTCGCTCATGCTGGTATGTCCCGGAATGCAGACTTCGCCGCCCAAATCGAACAGGTCGTGCTGAATGCCGGAGAGCGCGGCTCGAATGCCGGCGGGTAGTTCTTCCGCTAGCAGCACGCCAATCGCCGAATTCAGCTCGTCGATCTCCCCCAGCGCGTGCACGCGCAGACTGTCCTTGGGCACACGCGTGCCGTCGCCGAGGCCGGTCTCGCCAGTATCGCCGGTTCGAGTATAGATTTTTGTGAGGCGGTGGCCCATGGTCAGATGGTTGCGAACAGCGCGGCCGAGGGTGCGCAGCAGGCCGCGCGGTCCTTCGGCCCAGTATCGCCGGTTCGAGTATAGATTTTTGTGAGGCGGTGGCCCATGGTCAGATGGTTGCGAACAGCGCGGCCGAGGGTGCGCAGCAGGCCGCGCGATCCTTCGGGCCGGGGTAGAAGGCTCGAATGCGAATATTTGTAAAACGAAGGCGCATGCGCTTCCAGACGAGAGTGCGGGCGGAAATTGTACCGCAAACTATGGGATCATCCGTGAGCGCCGGATGCGGGGAACGACAATCGACTGGTGATGGCCGCGCGTTCAGCCGCGATAAACAGCACCGGGGCACGCCGGCGGCACCTGGACGGGATCGGTGACATTAGAATCATAGTAGAATATTTGCG
Organism: Burkholderiales bacterium; assembly: GCA_014860395.1. Lineage (GTDB taxonomy): Bacteria > Pseudomonadota > Gammaproteobacteria > Burkholderiales > SG8-39 > 2-12-FULL-64-23. The sequence goes on from JACZJU010000118.1 coordinate 18,017, forward strand.
CTAAACAAACCGCGCGGGCGGCTTTGAAGCTGCGCAATCAGAGGATCCAAGGTGATTTGGTTGGAGAAGTTGCGCAGTCGGCTGGCATCTATGTCCTCGGTCGAGTATCTGCCCGAGCGCGTCTCCATACTGTACCGGTTGTCGGGTACCGATGTGCCCATCATCCTGGTGGCCGCGAGCATCACCGCGTTTGCTCTGTGGGGCTATGTCGGTGTAAATCTGATCGTCATCTGGTTCGTCTGGCTTGGCGTGGCGAGCACGGTGCGCTATGCAATGGCGCGGGTTTATCGCCGCCGCCAGGCGAGGGCGGACGACGCAGCGCAGTGGGAAAACTATTTCTGCCTGGCCAGCGCGCTGGTCGGCGCGTGTTGGGGGCTGGCGCTGATGCTTATCGGCCATACGCCGACTACGCTGCAGGAACTCACAGTCACGTTCCTGATCAGCAGTATCGCCATGGGCCTGCCGCCGTCCCTCGCGCCAAGCCCCAAGGCTTTTGCGAGCTTTATCCTGCCCATTCTCGCGCCCATGGTGGCAATGCTGCTGACCTTTGGCGGCGGACTCAACACCTCCACCGCGCTGCTGATGCTGGTTTTTGCGACCGTGCTGCTGGGCTTGTACCTGTCCAACTACTACGCCTTGATGGAAACCCTGGCTTACGGCCACGAGAACACGCTGTTGCTGGAGAAGCTGCGCGTCGCCGAAAGGTCTCTGACTTCGGCGTTGGCCGAGCAGCAGCTGATATTCGACACTGCAGCCGTCGGAATTGCCTTCGTCAGCCAGGGTGCGGTGGTGAAATGCAATCAGCGCTTTGCCGAGATATTCGGTTACGCGGTAGATGAAATTGCCGGCCGGCCCACGCGCGTCTGGTTCCAGCCGGAGGAGGATTTCATGCTGCCGGGCAGCCGCGCCCATGGCCATTTCGCGCGAGGCGAAAACTATTCCTCCGAGCTGCTGCTGCGCAGGAAGGACGGGTCCCCGATCTGGGTGTTCAGCGACAGCCGCGCGATCAATGCGGCCAGTCCGGAGGACGGAATCATCATCGGCATCGGCGACATAACGGAACGCAAGCTGGCCGAAGCGGCGCTGCAACAGACCAAGGAACGGCTCGATCTGGCGATGCAGTCCTCGGCCATCTCGATTTGGGAATGGGACGCCAGGCGCGGCACGATTTATCTGGACGCGGCGCTGGCGCAAATGACCGGCGAGGCGCCGCGCGAACGCTATCTTACGCTGGAAGAGATGGCGCCGATGGTACATCCGGACGACTTCGCTGCGGTGCGCCAGGCGCAGGCCGACTGCGTCAAGGGCCTGCGTCCTCTGTACCGCATTGAGCACCGCCTGAAGATGGCCGGGGGGGACTGGGTCTGGGTACTCAGCCGCGGGCGGATAGTCGAGCACGCGAACGATGGCAGCGCCTTGCGCATAACGGGGACCAACGTCGATATCACCCAGCGCAAGCGCGCCGAGGTGGAATTGCTCGCCGCGCTGCAGCGCGAGAAAGAGCTGTCGGAGATGAAGTCCAAGTTCGTCTCCATCGCGTCGCACGAGCTACGCACGCCGCTGGCGACGATTCTGTCTTCGGCGGAGTTGCTGGAGCATTATTCGGAAAAGATATCCGTCGAAGACAGGCTGAAAATGCTGCATGGAATGCAGGCCGCGGTAAAACGCATGAACGCCATGATCGAGGATGTGCTGATCATAGGCAAGGCCGAGGCAGGCGCGCTGCAGTTCGAGCCCCAGCCGGTGGATCTGCGCAAATTGTGCCAGAAGGTCGTGGAGGAATTGCGCGGGGGCGTGGCCAGCCAGCATGTGATTCAATACGAGCAGCGGTTCGAGCGCGCCAGCCTGAATCTGGACGAAAAGTTGCTGCGCCACATTCTCAGCAACCTGCTCTCCAACGCGGTGAAATACTCCCCTCCGGGGAGCACGGTGTCGTTGCTGCTGGCTGAGTGCGACGGGCAGGCGGTGATCGAGGTGGGCGATCAGGGCATAGGCATACCGCCCGAGGATCAGGCGCGCCTGTTCGAAAGCTTTCATCGCGCCTCCAACGTCGGCAGTCGGCAGGGCACCGGCCTCGGGCTGGTAATCGTCAAGAAGGCGGTGGAATTGCACGGAGGCGCGATCTCGATCGAAAGCAAGGTAGACGCCGGTACCCGCATCAGCGTGCATTTGCCGCTGATGCAGGCGGCGCGGGCGGCCTGATGATGGCGCGCGTATTGCTCATCGACGACGATCAGTCGAATCTCGAATTCATGCGGCAGCTGATGCGCATCGAGGGGCACGAACTGGCTTGGGCGGCGGACGGCCAGCAGGGGCTCGCGCTGGTGCGAGAAAACCATCCGCAGCTCATAATCTGCGATGTCATCATGCCGCATCTGGGCGGCTATGCGGTGCTGGAGACGCTGCGTGCGGATCCACAGTTCGCCGATGTTCCGGTGTTGCTGTTTTCCGCTGCCATGAGCGAGGAAGCGCGTGCGATCGGCCTGCGCCGCGGCGCTACCGAAGTGTTGGCCAAGCCTTTCGAAATGGAGCAGCTGCGCAGCGCGATCAGACGATGTCTGGGGCCGGAGCGGCTATGAAGAAAATCCTCGTGGTCGAAGACGAAGAGTCGATCCGCTTGGTCCTGACGCTGATGCTGAAAGCGGAAGGTTACACCGTGGACTCGGCCGAGGACGGCCGCGCCGGCATTGAGCATGCCAAGAGCTTCGCCCCGGACCTGATCGTCAGCGACGTGATGATGCCGGAGCTGGACGGATACGGCATGCTGGAGGCGCTGCGCGCCGACCCGCGCTTCGCCGATACACCGTTCATCTTCCTCACCGCGCTTGGCGACAGAACCAATATTCGCCGCGGCATGAACCTCGGCGCGGACGACTTTCTCAACAAGCCGATTTCGCGCGTCGAACTGATCGAAGCCGTGACTTCGCGGCTGAAAAAATACGAGAATGCGGCACGCTCTCTCGCCGAGCGCATGGTTGCCGGTAACGACGAACTCAAGCGCTGGTACCGCCAGAGCTTGAGCGGTGCCGAAGCCGAGCGGCCGCTCGCGATCGCCGAAACCGCCGGCATGACAGGAAAGATGGTCGTGGCCACGGTATTGTTCGCCGACATCCGCAATTTCACCACCTATTCGGAGCGTCTTGCCGCGGGACAGATCGCCGAGTTGCTCAACGCGTACTTCGAGGTCGTGTGCCAGCCCATCGTGCGCAATGGCGGGCGCATCGCCAAGCTGATCGGCGACGGCATCATGGTGGTGTTCGAGGCGCGCCCGGAGGACGGCGAGGACAACCATGCCCGCCGCGCGATCCGCGCCGGCCTGGGCATAGTGCTCGCTGCGAACAAATTCGGCGACTGGTTCAAGCAGCGCTTCGGTCTGGGAGCGTTGCCGGAATTTGCCACCGGCGTGGGCATTCATACCGGCGACCTGATGGAGGTGCACATCGGTCCGCCGGGTGCCGAGGACCTGACTGTGGTCGGCGACAGCGTCAACGTGGCGTCGCGCCTGGAGGGACAGACGAAGGAACTGGGCTGGCCGGTCGTGGCGAGCGCGGCCGCCGTCGGCATGGCCGGGAGCCTGGTGAGCGTCGGCGAATCGCGCTTGCTGGAATTGCGCGGTCGCAATGCGCCGGTCGAGGCTATGAAAGTCACAGGCATCGGCGCTTATGTGGGCGCGCAGGAGGGGCCGATCGAGGTGCCCGCCTCGGTGCGTGCGGCGCTCGCGGAAAACGCGCAGATGACCGCCCGCGCGGCCAAGGCGGCGCTGTCGGAAACGCTGCGGGTGATTACCGGCGAACTGTCGCGGGCGCTGGTGGCCGGCCAGCCGCTGCAGATCAAGGGTTATCGGGTGCTGTCGAAGATCGGCGAGGGCGGCATGTCCAATGTCTTTCTCGCCGAGCGCGAGACCGACGGCCGGCAGGTGGCGCTGAAGATCCTCAACGCCCGGCCGAGCGACGACAAGCAGCTTCTGCAGCGCTTCATCCAGGAGTCGGCGCTGATTTACGACATCGAGCATTCCAACGTGGTCAAGATATACGACAAGGGGTTCACCGACGACTACGCCTACATCGCCATGGAGTATTTTGCCGGCGGCAGCCTCAAGGATGTGATCGCCCATGGGTTGAACCCGCGCCAGGCGCTGTCGCTGCTGGCGCAAGCGGCGGCTGCGCTGGCGGAGATTCATCGCCTCGGCATAGTGCACCGCGATGTCAAACCGGCCAACATGATGCTGCGCGCCGACGGCACCATGGTGCTCGCTGATTTTGGCATCGCCAAGCATTCCGCAGGATCGATGGAAACGAGCGCGCACGGCGAGTTCTTCGGCACGCCCTATTACATTTCGCCGGAACAGGTCGATGGCAAGCCGGCGACCGAACGCTCCGACATCTACAGCCTGGGCATCATATTTTACGAAATGCTGATGAACCGGCGGCCGTTTGTCGGCGACTCCATCGACGAACTGATCGCGCAGCACCTGCACGCGCCGGTGCCGCGGCTGTCGGATGCGTTGGCCGATTACCAGGGGCTGCTCGACGCCATGCTCGCCAAGGATCCCGCTGAACGCCTGCAGAATGCGGATGCGGTGCTCGCGGCCATCGACCGCGTATGGACGCAGGCCGCATTGCGCGCAAACAAGGCACTGGGTCCGGATTGACGCACTGCGAAGCGTATTGCTTGCGCGGTTGCGCAGCGCGCGGGCGAGGCGGGTGAAGTGAAGCGGCTGTCCATCATCATTCCGACGCTAAACGAGGCCGCGTGCATCGCGGCCACGCTGGAGTCCCTGCGGGAGTTTCGCCGCCGTGGCCATGAAATCATTGTCGCCGATGGCGGATCGAGCGACGCGACGGCGTCTCTAGTCCAAGACCTTGCCGACCGCGTCGTTTGCTCGCCTGCCGGGCGCGCGGTGCAAATGAATGCGGGTGCACGCGCCGCGACAGGCGACGTGTTCCTGTTCCTGCACGCCGATTCGCGCCTGCCCGAGGACGCCGACCGCCTGGTACTGCAGGGGCTTGCCGGCGGCGGTCCGGCCTGGGGCCGCTTCGACGTGCGGATTGACGGCCCGCAGCCTTTACTGCGACTGGTGGAAAGCATGATGAATCTGCGCTCCCGCCTGACGCGCATATGCACAGGCGACCAGGGCATTTTCGTGCGGCGTGAGGCGTTCGAGGCCATCGGCGGCTTTCCGCGCCAGGAGTTGATGGAGGACATCGCCATCAGCGTGCGGCTGCGTCGATTGTCCGCGCCGCTATGCCTGCGCCGGCGCTGCCTGACTTCGGCGCGCCGTTGGGAAAGCCAGGGGGTGCTGCGCACCATCATGCTGATGTGGTGGCTGCGCTTGCAGTATGCCTTTGGCGTGGCGCCGGCGCGACTGGCGCGCACCTATGGGCGGCGCGGTCGTTGAGAGCCGATTGCGAAATGAACCCCGCAACGCCGAAATTAAGGGGGGGCGTGGGGATATGTCCCTCTATTCTGCAATGAACTCCAACTGCCGCATCATGATCTTTGCCAAGACGCCGACGCCGGGCCAGGTGAAGACGCGCCTGATCCCAAGTCTGGGCGAGAGTGGCGCCGCGCAATTGCAGCGGCAGCTGATCGAGCGCACGCTGCGCGTAGCCGCAGGCGCGGGGCTGGGTGCGCCGGAACTCTGGTGCGCGCCCGACCCGGGGGATCCGTTTTTTGCGGCCTGCGCCAAACGCTATGGCATCAGCCTGTGCTCGCAGGGCGAGGGCGATCTGGGGATGCGCATGGAGCGAGCGCTGGAGTCTTCCCTGCTCGCCGGCTCGCCGGGGCTATTGATCGGCTGCGACTGCCCGGCGCTGACGCCGGCATATTTGCGTGAAGCCGCCGCCGCCCTTGCAGGGGGAAACGACGCCGTATTTGGCCCGGCGGAGGACGGCGGCTATGTGCTCATCGGCCTGGCGCGACATCACTCGGCGCAACTGTTCGAGAATATCGCCTGGGGCACCGACACCGTGATGCAGGAGACGCGCACGCGGCTCGCGCGCGGAAACTGGCGCTGGCACGAATTGGCGCTGCTTTGGGACCTGGACCGGCCGGAGGATTTGCGGCGGCTGCGGCGCGGCTAGATCTCGTCGCGAGTCAATGCATGCTCTCGGGCTCGCCTGGATCGGCCCGTTCCGACATTCATCTTCGCAACCGACCTTCAGCGCAAAAGAAACGGGCAGGATAACCGGCACTTACCGGCCACCCTGCCCTCGCGGGGAGAGGAGGAGATCCCGCGAATCCGGTGCTGCCTTGTTGCCGCCTAGCGGAAAAAACTCCCGCTGAAGGCAACCATCATCTGTCCGCCCAGAATGCAGGCTAGTTTTACCGAAGCCACCAGTGCCGCCGCGCTGGCGCTCAGATAACCCACGAGTACTCTAGCGACGTCGAATTTCACGGTATTGGTTTCGGTTAAAAATTAGGCTCAATCTAAATAGCTGTCAAATATTTGTCAAATCTATTGTTAGAATTTAATATATCCGTCTTATGGATATAAGAAACGTCGACCTCAACCTGCTGGTGGCGCTGGACGCGCTGCTGGCGGAGCGCAGCGTGTCGCGCGCCGCGGTGCGCCTGCATTTGTCGCAGCCTGCAGCCAGCGCCCTGCTCGCGCGCCTGCGCGAACTGTTCGGCGATCCTCTGCTACTGCGCAGCGCCCGCGGCATGCTGCCGACGCCGCGGGCGCTGGAGTTGCTCGGCCCGGTCAGGAAAGTGCTGGAGGAGATCGATGCCATCGTCCAGCCGCGCGCGGCATTCGATGCGGCCAGCGCAGTCCACACGTTCACTTTGTCGGCCTCCGATTATGTCGAATACGCGCTGCTGCCGACGTTGGCGGATTACCTCGAGCAGAAAGCTCCCGGGGTGCGCCTGGAAGTGAGGCCGCTGGATCTGCAGTTGGTGGCAAAACAAATGGAAAGCGGCGATGTCGACCTTTGCATTACCGGGCTGCAGAATGCCATAGCCGGACTGCACGTGCGGCCACTCTATACAGAACGCATGGTGTCGGTGGTGCGGCGCAACCACCCGGGCGTGGGCGCGCGCCTGACGCTGGACATGTTTTGCAGTCTGGAACACATCCAGGTGTTGGTGCGAGGCAGCGGTTTCAGCACCCGTATCGACGCGGCGCTGGCCGCGCTGGGGCGCAAGCGCCACGCGCGGCTGGCGGTGCCGCATTTCCTTCTGGTGCCCGAAATCGTGGCGCGCTCGGACATGATCAGCGCCTTGCCGGAGCGCCTGGCGCGCGGCTACGCGAACAAGCTGCGCATTCTCGAGCCGCCGCTCGATATAGAAGGCTTCACCGTGGGAGAGATGTGGCACGAGCGCAACGAACGCGATCCGGCACAGCAGTGGCTGCGCGAAGTGTTGCTGGAGCTGGCGCAGGTACCGCCGAAATAGTCGACGCCGGCGGGAATGCGCAAAGGTGATGCGTGCCGCAACATTGCCCATGAATCCGCTGGAGTTAGCCAAGGAAATGCAGAATGAACAATGAAATCTGTTTCCTGCCGGCCACCGAATTGGTGCGGCGCATCCGGCGCAAGGACCTGTCGGCGCGCGAACTGATGCAGGCGTCGCTGGCGCAGATCGAGCGCCTCAACCCCAAGCTCAATGCGGTCGTCAGCCTTTACGCCGAGCAGGCCCTGGCGCAGGCAAAGGCCGCGGACGAGAAGCAGGCGCGGGGCGAGGCGCTGGGCGCGCTGCACGGCCTGCCGGTTGCGCACAAGGATCTGTTCCTGACGCGCGGCATGCGCACCACCTTCGGCTCGCCCATCTTCAAGGACTATGTCCCCGATCAAAACCTCTTGATCGTAGACCGGCTGCAGGCGGCGGGAGCGATTTCCATAGGCAAGACCAACACGCCCGAATTCGGCGCCGGCTCGCAGACCTTCAACACCGTATTCGGCAAGACGCTCAACCCCTACGACCCCAGCAAAACTTGTGGCGGTTCCTCTGGCGGTGCGGCGGTGGCACTGGCCGCCGGCATGGTGCCGCTGGCCGATGGCAGCGACATGGGCGGCTCGCTGCGCTGCCCGGCGAATTTCTGCAATATCGTCGGCCTGCGCACTTCCCCCGGGCGCGTGCCGATCTGGCCGGCAAAAACCGGCTGGAGCACCCTGGGGGTGGAAGGGCCGATGGCGCGCAACGTGGAAGATTGCGCGCTGATGTTAAGCGTGATCGCGGGCCACGATGCGAGGAGCCCGATTTCGATCGCCGAACCGGGCAGCGCGTTCGCGCGGCCGCTCGCCCGCGATTTCAAGGGCGTGCGCATCGCTTGGAGCGCCGACCTCGGCGGTTTGCCCGTGGACGCGCGCGTCATTGCAGTGCTTGAATCGCAGCGATCGACATTCTCTGTGCTCGGCTGTGCAATCGAGGAAGCGACGCCCGATCTGTCGGGTGCGAACGATATTTTCATGACACTGCGCGCCTGGCAGTTCGAGCTTGCGTATGGCGAACTGCTGGATCGGCATCGCGATCAGCTCAAGGACACGGTGATCTGGAATATCGAAGCGGGCAGGAAGCTTTTGGGCCCGCAAATCGGCGCTGCGGAACTGAAGCGCACCGCGCTGTTCAACCGGATGCACGACTTCATGCAGCGCTACGAGTTTCTGATTCTGCCGGTGAACCAGGTGCCGCCGTTCGACGTCGGCCAGCCCTATGTCAGCGACATCAACGGCGTGAAGATGGACACCTATATCGACTGGATGAAATCCTGCTACTTCATCACCGTCACCGGCCATCCGGCGATCTCGGTGCCCTGCGGCTTCACCGCGGACGGGTTGCCGGTGGGGGTGCAGATCGTCGGCCGGCACCAGGACGATCTCGGCGTGCTGCAACTCGCCCACGCGTTCGAGCAGGCGACCCAGTTTTGGAAGCGCCGCCCGGCGATCTCAGCCGTTCAGTAGCATCGACGAACAGGCGATGCGCCAATCGGGATGTTCGCCATCAGGCTATGGTCACGCCGCCGTCGGCGATGATCGTCTGCCCGGTAATGAAGGTGGCCGCCTTGGAGGCGAGGAATACCGCGATGCCGCCGATTTCCTCGGCTTCGCCCAGACGCCGTAGCGGCGTCATCGCCTCGCGTGCCTTGCGCGCCTTGTCGTTTTCCCACAGCGCCCGGGCGAAATCGGTCTTTATCAAACCGGGCAGAATCGCATTGACGCGAATGTTGGACGGCCCCCACTCGCAGGCGTAGTTTCTGACCAATGCGGTGTCGGCGGCCTTGGACACGCCGTACAGCCCGATCACGGTATTGCCCTTCAACGCGGCGATGCTGGAGACGATGATCACCACGCCGTCCTTGCGCTCTGCCATCTGCGGAATCGTCATGTTGCACAGCCACCAGTTGCTCTTGATGTTGTTGCCCATGATCTTGTCGAATACTTCGTCGCCCGCTTGCGCCGTCGGGCCGTACACGGGATTGGCCGCCGCATTGCACACCAGGATGTCGATCTTTCCCCAGTGCTTCATGGTCGCGTCGACCAGCTGCTGCAGCTGCTCCTTGTGCGCGATATTGCAGGGAACAGAGATCGCCTCATAGCCCTTGGCGGTGAATTCCCGCGTCACTTCCTCGCAGGCCTCGGCCTTGCGGCTGGAGATCACCACCTTGGCGCCCGCCCTCGCCATTTCTTCCGCGATGGACTTGCCTATGCCCTTGGTCGAGCCGGTGATCAGGGCGACTTTGCCAGTTAGGTCGAACATGCTTTGCTCCCGATTGAATCGAGCCGGGATTTTCGCACTGTTGGATGATTCCTGCCGAAAGGCGCAGTGGAAGCTAGATGGCCCCGCTTTTCTTCAGCACTTCGGCCACCGCCGCGGCGAGCTCGGCGTAGCCTTTGGCGTTGGGGTGCGCCACGTCGGACTTCAGCTCGCGGTCGCGCAGGATCGCAGTCAGCGCCCCGTCCTCGTAGGGAAGCTTGAATTCCCTGGCGATCTCGGCATAGAAATCCGGCGGCGAGGGGGGCAAACCCGGCTTGGGCACGGCGATCAGCACCACCTCTATGCCTCTTTGTTTGGCGACACGGATCATGGCGCGCAGGTTCTCCGCCGCCTGAGCGTCGCCGAGTTTGCGCAGAAAATCGTTGCCGCCATGGCACAGGATCAGCAGTGCGGGTTGGTATTCGTCGAGTGCCTCGGGCAGGCGCGCCAGCCCGGCCGCGCTGACTTCCCCCGGCACACCTGCGCTTGCGACCGTGCGTCCGATGAGCTTTTCCAGCACTGCCGGATAACTGGTCTCGGCTTGCGTGCCGGTGCCGTAAGTGAGGCTGTCGCCGAAGGCGAGAACCACGGCATCGGCGGGCAATCTGGAAAGCTTCGGCGTGCTGCCACTGCAAGCGGCGACCAGCACCATCAGAATTACTCCGAAGGCCATAAGCAAAAGCTTCCCCGCGGGCGCGGAGAAGCGGTCGCCAACAGGTAGAATGGCGGCTCGCTTCGCCTCTTGTCTTTCAAACGCCGACATTTTCATGGAATTCTTCCTTCCGATCGCGCATATGGACGTCAATATCGTCCTGATCCTGTTCTATGGCGCTTTGGTCGGTTTTCTCTCCGGTCTGGTCGGAGTAGGCGGCGGATTTCTGATCACGCCGCTGCTCATATTCACCGGCATACCTCCCATTGTAGCGGTGTCCAGCGGGGCGGCGCAGATGACGGGAACGGCCTCGGGCGCAAGCTATCTGCATTGGCGCCAAGGCAATATCGACTTCAAGATGGGCCTGACTCTGCTAGTCGGCAGCTGGCTGGGGGGCGGCTTCGGCGTTTATCTCGCCAAGGTGCTGTTGAAGGCAGGCCAGTTCGGCAATGTGGTGGTTTTTCTCTATGTCATTCTGCTCGGCTTCATCGGCGTAAGCATGCTGATCGAATCGGTGCGGGCCATTTCCCGCGCCAGCGCGCGCGTCCCGGCCGCGGCGAGCGAGCCAGCTGCGGCGAATTCGCTGCTGCGAACCTGGGTGGAGCGCCTGCCATGGCAGACGACGTACCCCGCCTCGGGCGTGCGCATGTCGGTCATCGGGCCGCTGCTCCTGGGTGCGGCCGTTGGCATCCTGACTTCGCTCATGGGGGTCGGCGGCGGCTTCATCATGGTGCCGGTGATGATCTATGTCCTGAAGATGCCGACCAAGATCGTCGTCGGCACGTCGCTGTTCCAGTTGCTGTTCACCACGGCCGCCGTGAGCGTGATGCAGGCCGGCATCAATCATTCGGTCGATCCCTTCCTCGCGCTCATTCTGATTCTCGGTTCCGTGTTCGGGACCAAGATGGGGGCCCGGCTCGGCGCGCGCCTGCCGGCTGAGAAGCTGCGCCTCATCCTGGCGCTAGTGGTGGTCGCCGTGGCGGTCAAAATGGTCGTGACCCTGTTGATGCCTCCGGCACATATCCACAGCATGTCGGTCGAGGTGCGCTGATGATGCGCTGGCTGCTCTGCCTGTTGTTCGCCTCGGGCTGTATATTGCCGGCCGGAGCGTGGGCCGAAGAACCGCTGGTCGTCGCGCCGACGACCAGTGAAGTCAAGATCACCACGGATTTCGCCGGGACCACGATCGAGGCCGTGGGCGCGATGAGCGGGCCGGGCGAGCTGATCATCAAGCTGGTAGGACCGAAGCAGGAGGCGACCCTGTCGCGCGAGACCAAGCTCGGACCATTCTGGGTCGGCGGCGAAAGTGTGAAATTGCAGGGCGCGCCCAGCCTGCTGTTCCTCTACGCAACCGCGCCGATCGCGACTATCCTGCCGCCCGCCGAGCAGCAGAAATACGGATTGCTCCTCGAAGGCGTGCCGGTGCGCGTAGCCCCGCACTTGAAGGCGCATGCGGCCGAGGACTGGCGCAAGGCGTTTTACCGGATCAAGGAGAGACAGGGCTACTATCACGAATACGACACAGTGATCAGGGTGTTCGGAAACCGGTTGTTCGTAGCCGACATGCGGCTGCCGGGGGATTTGCAGGTTGGAACCTACACCATCGAAACCCTGCTGGTGAAATCCGGGAAGGTGGCCGGCCACACCATCGGTACGTTTAATGTGCGTCTCTCCGGCGTCGAACGTTGGGTGTGGAATGCGGCGCACGACCACGCCTGGCTTTTCGGCAGCCTGTTTACCCTGCTGGCCATGCTCCTGGGGCTGGCCTTGAATGCGTTTCCGTTCCGCCAGACGCGCTAGCGAGCGCGTCTGCCTAATCTTTCGGCGGCGGCAAACTCGCGCATTCATTGAAAATGCGCGCGCGGCAGGTGCTGCAGATGGAGCGGTCCAGGCGTGCGAACACGCCGCTGATCGCCTCATGCTTGCCGGCAAATACGTTCTCCCGGCCGATCTGGTCGATATGCCCGCTGCGCTCCAGCATGTCGCGCACTGGCTGGCGCATGCTGTAGAAATACAGCTGTCCGCCCATTTTTCTGCGCCGCCAGGCTTCGTGCGCCAGCAATTCCGCCCCCGCCACGTCGACGAAATTGATGCTTTTCGCCAGCAGCAGCAGATGCTTTTGATCCGGTCTGGTTTCGCGCAGCATGTCGAAATGCGTATCGACATGGTTGACGGCTCCGAAATAGATTGAACCTTCGATGCGCAGGATCTTGAGCTGCGGGCACTCGGCAAGTCCCGGTTCCAGAATCATCATTTTGCGCGTCGGATGCTGTGCATCCGGCACCAGGCTGCGCATGGTCGGGCGCGAAGTCCGGTTGAGATAGACGAGGAGGGAAAGCGTCACGCCCACCAGGATAGCGAACTCGAGTTCCAGCAGCAGCGTTGCGGCGCAGGTGAGCGCGAGCACCGCGGTTTCGGGCCGACTGGAGCGCAGGACGATGCGGATGCTGTGGAAATCGATCAGCCCCCAGGCGACCAGAAACAGGATCGCCGCCATGCTGGCGATCGGAAGATACGCCATGAGCGGAGCCACAAAGATAAGGATTACGATCAGAAACAGCGAGGAAAAAACTGCGGAAAGCGGCGTGCGCGCGCCGGCTTCGTAGTTGAGGCCGGAGCGGTTGAACGAACAGGTCGCGGGGTAGCCGGAGAAGAAACTGGCGACGATGTTGGACAGTCCCTGGCCGATGAATTCCTGGTTGCCGTCGATGCGCTGGCCTGACTTGAGCGCGATCGCGCGTCCTATGGATATGGCCTCGGTCAGGCCGAGCACGGTGACGGCAACGGCGATGGCGAGCAGCTTTCTGAGATTTTCCAGCTCGAAGCTCGGATGCGACAGCGGCGGCAGCGCGCCCGGCAGCGCGCCCAAGGTGCGGATCCCGGTGTAGTCCGCGCCGTGGGCTTGATTGAGCGCGAAAGCCAGGATGCTGCCCACCAGCATGGCAGCGATCATGTACGGTACCTGCTTGAGGAAGCGGCGGGCAAGAATGCCGGTTACAAGCGTCACGGCGGCTACCAGCAACACATACGGCTGAATGTTCGAAATTTGCAGCGCAAACGCCTCGAGCGTGCGCAGGAAGGAGTGGCCGCGCGGGATGTCGACGCCGAAAAAATTACGCAGCTGCGCGCCGAAAATGAGCATCGCGGCGCCGGCGGTAAAGCCGACTACGACGGTGTGCGATATGAAATTCACCAGCGTGCCCAGGCGCAGAACTCCCAGGGACAGCATCATTAGCCCGGACATGAATGACAGCGTGAGCACCAAATGTATGTAATGCGCCGAGCCGGGTTCGGCGAGCGTGCTCACCGTTGCGAACACGACCAGCGATACCGCATTGGTCGGTCCGGAAACGGCGTGGAGCGAGGACCCCCACAGCGCCGCAACTATGGTTGGCACCATGGCGCTGTACAGGCCATATTCCGGCGGCATGCCCGCGAGCGTGGCAAAAGCCACGCCCTGGGGCAGCACTACCGCCGCACCTATCAGGCCCGCCAGCAGATCCAGGCGGATGGTGCCGCGATTGACGCGCGGCCACCATGCGAGGAAGGGAAATATGTGCCTGAGAACAGCGCTACGGTTGGCGGACATTCAGGTGATGCGGACGTAATTTGAATTCATTGCTGAATGAGGGGTATGGCCCTTCATCCTCCCTTAAGTCGGAGACCGCGTCGGCAAGTCCGGATCGGCTCTTCGTTGAGGGGTATCTTAGCAAATGAACGCGGGGCGCTAGTTGAATTCGCGAATATGAATTCTTATCCCGCCATTCGATTGACACATCCGGAGTCCGTGCCTAACATGTTGGCGTTGTTCGCTGTCCCGCCGCAAATGCCCGAATCACGCGTCAATCCCAGGTTTCTGCCATTATGAACGAAGGTTTCCGCTTGCTCGACCCGGTGCGCCAGTCCGCCGCAGTGAAGGCGCTGCGCGCCATCCTCCCGGATGAGTCGGTGATCTATCGGCAGGAGGACACCAAACCGTACGAATGCGACGGACTATCGGCCTAT
>JACZJU010000119.1 GCA_014860395.1 Burkholderiales bacterium
GATCAAGGGCAAGCAGCTGACCAACGTGCGCGCATCCGGCACGGACGAGGCCGTGCGCCTGGAGCCGGCGATCGAACTCACGCTGGAGAAAGCGGTGGAATTCATCGCCGACGACGAACTCGTCGAAATCACGCCGAAATCGATCCGTCTGCGCAAGCGCTATCTGAAAGAGCACGACCGCAAGCGCGCCTCGCGCACGCAGGCCGCGGCTTAGAACCTGCTCCGCGATTAGGGTATGTTCCCTCGCCCCGCTTGCGGGGAGAGGGCTAGGGTGAGGGGAAGAACGGCACAGAAGTTTGCGCCTAGCCGAGCAAGCTTTGCCCCGGTTTTACCCTGGTGAACTTCACCGGCTCGCGGCTGACACTGAAACCGTCGCCTGCCGCCTGCACCAGGCTGTAGGTCGAGGTCGCCAGCTCGCCCGCGTCGGGAAAGTCCGCGCGATAGTGCGCGCCGCGCGAGTTCTCGCGCACCAGTGCCGCCTCGCAGATCGCGCGGCTCACCAGGATCAGATTCTTCAGGTTCAGCCAGTCGTGCCAGGCGAGGTTGTAGCGCAGATCGCCTGCATCCACGCCGGTCGCTTCCAGGCGCGTCTGCAGCCCGGCGAGCGCGTCCCGCGCACGTTTGAGACCCTGAGCATCGCGCACGATGCCGACGTCGTCCCACATTAATTCGTACAGGGACTGACGCACGCCTTCCAGATCGCCGACCGGTTTCGCGAGCGGTGCGCGGCAAGCCGCTTCGACCGCGGCGATTTCGTCGTTATCGGGCTCGTGCAGTTCGCCTTGCGCTCTTACCCAGGCCGCCATCTCTTCCCCCGCCACGCCCCCGTAAACCGTGGAGTTCGCCACGCCGTTGCCGCCCAGGCGGTTGGCGCCGTGCACCCCGCCCGTGTCCTCGCCTGCGGCAAACAGGCCGGGCAGCGCGGTGGAACAATCGGCCTTGAATGCGACCCCGCCCATCATGTAGTGCGCGGTGGGCACCACTTCGACCAGGCCGCCGGCGAGATCGAAACCGCTGTCGGCGCAGCGATCGACCATGCCCTTGAACTGCTTGACCACGTTCTCCGGGCCCAGGTGCGCCATGCTGATGTGCACGCCGCCGTTGGGCGTGGTGCGCCCCGCGCGCATTTCGGCGTAAATGGCGCGCGAGACGATGTCGCGCGTGGCGCGCTCGAGCTTGTCGTCATAGCTGCCCATGAAGCGCGCACCTTCGCCGTTGAGCAGGTAGCCGCCGGAGCCGCGCAGCCCCTCTTCGAGCACGGTGCCGGTCATGCGCGTGTGCGTTCCAGCGAGCAGGCCCGTGGGATGGAACTGCACCATTTCCATGTCGCGCAGGGTCAAGCCCGCGCGCAGGGCCATCGCCAGGCCGTCGCAGCTCTTGTCGCCCGAGGGCGTGTGGTACTTGTACATGGTTGGCCCGCCGCCGGTGGCGAGCAGCACCGCCTTGGCGCGCACGAAACAGAACTCGCCCGTGCGCATGTCTATCATCAGCGCGCCAGCGAGCGCGTCACGGTTTTTCGCCTTGATCAGGGCCACCGCGCGATGCTCTTCCAGACGGTTGATCTTGCGCGCCCAGACCTGCTCGGCGAGACGGTTGATGATTTCTATGCCGGTGAGGTCGCCCTTGTGCACGGTGCGATCAAAAGTTTGCCCGGCGAAGGCTTTCTGATGGATGCTGCCGTCCGGGTTGCGGTCGAAAAAACAGCCCAGCTCATTTTCCAGTTCGTGGATGCGCTCTACGGCGAGGGTCACCAGCTTCCAGGCGAGATCCTGGTCGGGCAGCCACTTGCCGCCCTCGATGGTGTCCATGAAGTGGCGCTCGACCGAGTCGCCGGCGGCGAGCGCGACGTTATAGCCGCCCTGCACCATGCGCGTGCAGCCGCACTTTCCGAGCAGTCCCTTGACCGCGATGGTGATCGAGAGCTCGGGCGCGGCTTGCTGCGCATGTAGCGCGGCGAACAGGCCGGCGCCGCCCGAGCCGAGGATCAGGATGTCGGTGCTGAGCTCATGCATGGCCCAAATACTACTACGACTGCTACGTCACCGGCGCTCAGGCTGGCGCAACCGGCGTTGCGCCGCGCCGCAGCAACTGCATCGCGAGCGCGGCGATTATGAAGCCAAATCCGATAAGATCCGAGATGGTCGCCGGATAGACCAGCGCGAATCCGGCGATGATCAGCATCCAGCGTTCGACGAAGTTGGTCTTGATCAGCGCCCACCCCTGGAAGCCTCCGGCCAGCGCGGCGACGCCCATGGCCGCGGTCAGCGTGACCTCGGCGATCGACCACCAGTTGGCCCCGGCGAGCGCCTTGGTCGAGCCCATCAGCAGCAGGCCCTGCCCGCTGGGGTCGAGCACGAACATGAACGGAACCAGAAACGCGGGCACGGTGTACTTCCAGCACTGCAGCGTGGTCTTGTACGGGTCGCCTCCTGTGATCGCAGCGGCCGCGAAGGGGGACAGCGCCGTCGGCGGCGAGACCTCGGATAGCACCGCGTAGTAGAAAATGAACATGTGTGCGGCGAAGTCGGGCACGCCGAGTTTGATCAGCGCCGGCGCGGCGATGACCGCGCAGATGATATAGGAGGCGGTTACCGGAACTGCGAGGCCGACGATCCACACCACCAGCGAGGTGTACACCGCGGTCATCAACAGCGATCCGCCGGCGTAATCGATCACAATCGAACTGAACTTGAGCCCGAGGCCGGTGAGCGTCACCACGCCGACGATGATGCCGGCGCCGGCGCAGGTCGCAGCGACGTTGAGCACGCCGATCGAGCCGCCCTCCATCGCCTTGATGAAAGGCGACTTGAAGATCAGATCCGCAATCCGGCCCTTGCCGCGGAACAGGTCGTAGGAGATCAGCGAGGTGTCGCTGCGCAGGAAGCTGGTGAAAAACGACACCACGGTCGCCCAGAACACCGACAGCACCGGCGAAAAGCCCCACATCATGAAGGCGACGATCGAAATCAGCGATAGGAAGTGATACCAGTAGTGGCGCGTCAGGTTCCAAACGGTGTCGACCTTCTCGATCAGCATCTCACCCATGCCGTATTTGCGCGCATCGATTTCGACCATCAGGAACAGCGCGAGGTAGAACAGTATGGTCGGGATGCACGCCATTAGCAGCACGTCGAGATACGAAATCTTGAGGAACTCGGCGATCAGGAAGGCCGCGGCGCCGAGCACCGGCGGTGAAATGATCGCGCCCAGGCCGCCTGCCGAGAGCAGGCCGCCCGCGGCGTTCTTCTCGTAGCCGGCCTTGGCCAGCATCGGATAGGCGACCGCGCCCAGGGTCACCGTGGTTGCGACCCCCGATCCGGAGGGTCCGCCGAGCAGGAAGGAAGCGAGCACCACCGTGCGCCCGGCGCCGGTGGGCTTGCCGCCCATTGCGGCGAAGGAGAAGTCGATGTAGAACTTGCCCGCGCCCGAATACTGCAGGAAGGCGCCGAATATGGTGAACAGGATGATCAGCGAGGAGGATACGTCCACGGCCACGCCGTAGATCCCTTCGAGGGTCATGTACATATGGCCGATCAGCCGGCCGACTTCGTAGCCCTTGTGCGTCCACGGATGGGGCAGGTAGGCGCCGAACAGTGCGTAGAGTATGAACGCGCTGGTGATGATCGGCATAATCCAGCCGTTGGTGCGGCGCATGACCTCCATCACCATCAGGATCAGGGCGACGCCGAAGAAAATGTCCCAGTGGTTGGGCGAAGTGTTGCGGTCGGTGAAGTCGTCTCCGCCCTGGATCAGGTAGACCGCCACGGCAACCGACAACAGCGCGAGTATCCAGTCCCACCACATGATGCGATGGCGATAGCGCTGCGCCACCGGAAACACCAGGAAGCCGAGAAACAGCACCCAGGCTACGTGTATCGGGCGCAGCGTCTGCGTCGCGACGATGCCGTAGGCGGTATACAAGTGGAACGCGGACATTGCCACGGCGGTAAAGGTGATGAAGGCCGCGAGCCGGCCGCTCAGTTTATTGGCTGCGCCCTCTTCCTCCTCGATGAACTCCTCGGCTTTTCTCAGCGCTTCGTCGCTGATGAGGGGTTCGACGTTGTGCTCCGGTTTGTTTTGTTCACTCATGACTTGAGCGCCTTTGGTGTCAGGCGACGGTGCGCCCGGCTGACTTAAAAAAAACCCCGCCGGTTGGCGGGGTTGGTTCTGGCAGGGGGCTTAATTGACCTTGACGCCTTGTTCGGCGAAGTACTTCAGCGCACCCGGGTGGAACGGGATGGGCGAGGCCGACGCCTTCTGATTCTCGAGCTTGAAATTTGCCGCTTCCTTGTGCACGTTGATCAGGTCCTGGCGTTTTTCGAAGATCGTCTTGACGATGTTATAGGCGGTTTTGTCGTCCATGTTCGCGTTGGCGACCAGGATGTTCATTACCGTGGCCTGCTTGTTGTCGGTGTCCATGCCGCGATAAGTGGACTTGGGGATGCTGTCCTCGACATACAGGTTGCCGTATTTCTTGTTCATCGCAGGCACCAGGTCGGCATGATCGACCATCCGGAGTTTGGTGCCTGGCGTGTTGGCGAGGTCGGTCACGCCGGCGGTCGGCAACCCACCGACCCAGAAGAAGGCGTCGATCTTGTTGTCCTTCATCGCATTCACCGACTCGGCCACGCCGAGGCGCTCGCGGTTCATGTCCTTGTCCTTGTCCAGGCCGGCGGCCTCGATTACGCGAAAGGCCATCACTTCGGTGGCGCTGCCAGGCGAACCGGTGGATACGTGCTTGCCCTTCAGGTCGGTGATCTTGTTGACGCCGCGGCCCTCGACCGACACTACGTGCATGCGGTTCGGATAAAGGATCATCAGCGTGCGCACCGGGATTTTGTTGCCGGTGAACTTGCCCGAGCCGTTGTAAGCGTCCAGCGTCGCATCGACCATCGCCAGCCCGATGTAGGGTTTGCCGCTGCCGATCAGCTTGAGGTTATCGACCGAGCCGCCGGTGACTTCGGCGGTGGCCTCCATGCCCGGAACATACTTGGACAAGGCCGCGGCCATGCCGCCGCCCATCGGGTAATACACGCCGCCTGTGCCACCGGTGGCGATCGAAATATTGACCTTGTCCTGGGCCGCGAGCGGCGCAGACAGGGCAACCAACGCGGCGACGCCCAGTGCTTGAGCAAACTTTTTCATCTTTATCTCCTCGTGCGGGGTTGATGAGTATTGCGGAAAGTGGACGGTGGTTCAGTGAATCGAAACTGGCGCGATTATATACGAGTTCTCCGTGCGGCGGCTTCGCTTGGGCGGGCAGATGCCGCGCGTTCCGGGCGCGCAGGAGGAGCGGCTATACTGCGGTCTTTTCGTCGGGATGTCCGGGCCGCAATGAGTGCTTTGAAACGGATCCGCCATGTCGCGTCGCCGGCGTTCGCCTTTGCCGCGGCGCCTGCGCGCGCATGAAGGGTGTCGTGCTGCCGCTGGCGATCACGCTCGCCGTGCAGGCGCTTACCTCGATGGCGATGATCGCACCTTCGGTGATGGCGCCTGTGGCGGCAGCGGATCTGGGCGTCTCCGCGCAGCACATAGGCTGGTTTGTGGCGCTGGAATACCTGTTCGCCATGCTCTCGGGGCTCGCCTGCGGTGCCTTGATCGGACGCTACGGGCCGGTGCGCGTGTGCCAGATCGCCGTAAGCCTTGCCGCGGCGGGCATGGCTGTCGCAACCGGCGCGGTGCTGCCCGTGGTGTTTGCGGCGGCGGGCCTGATCGGGTCCGGCTATGGCCTGGTCAATCCGGCGAGTTCGCATATTCTCGCCAGTGCGGCGCCGCCGCGCATGATGTCGCTGATTTTCTCGATCAAGCAGACCGGCGTGCCGCTGGGCGGCGCGCTCGCCGGCATCCTGGTGCCGCCCCTGGTCCTGTCCTTCGGCTGGCGCTGGGGCGCGGTGGCAGTGGCGCTGCTGTGCCTAGCGGTAGCGCTTGCGGTGCAGCCGGCGCGCGCCGCCGACGCCGCGACGCGGCGCAGCGGAGGTTCCGGCTCCATGGCGGAGTTTTTCGCGCCGCTCGGCATGGTGTTCGCCAACCCTCCGGTGCTGGAACTCGCGATCGTTTCGATGATCTTCGGCTCGGCGCAGCTCGCGCTCATCGCCTATCTCGTTTCCTATCTGAACCTGGAGCTGGGCTACGGTCTGGTTGCGGCCGGATTGATCTATTCCGCCGCGCACGCGGCGGGCATCGTCGGGCGCATAACCTGGGGCGCAGTGGCCGATCGCTGGCTGTCGCCGCGCAGCATGCTCGGCTTGCTCGGCGTGATGATGGCACTCTCCGGCATGGGGGTGGCGGCGTTCAGCGCGGACTGGCCGCTGCCGGCGGTAATCCTGGTGAGCGCGCTGTTCGGCGCTTCCGCGGTGGGCTGGAATGGCGTATATCTCGCGGAAGTGGCGCGGCGCGCTCCGCCTGGAAAGGTGGGCGCGATCACCGGCGGCACGCAGTTCCTCACCTTCATCGGGGCATTGGCGGCGCCGCCGCTTTTCGGTTTCGTGGTCGGGCTGGTCGGGAGTTATGGCAAAGCGTATTTCGTGTTCTGCCTGTTGCCCGCGCTTGCCGGCTTGCGCATGCTAATGAGCGGGCGCAGGGCCTGACCATGCGGGCAGATCTGAATCAAGTGTCGCGCCAGGCCGTACTGCTGGTGCACGGACTGTGGATGGGGGGCTGGATCATGCAGGCCCTGTGCCTCCAGCTTTCGCGCCGCGGCTATGCGGCCCATGCCTTCAGCTATGCTTCCACCGCGCAGAGCCTGGACGAGCATGCGCGGCGGCTTGCCGCGCGCATAGCCGAATTGCGCGAACCCGTAGTCCATCTGGTTGGTCACAGCCTGGGTGGCCTGGTGATCCTGCGCTGCCTGAAGAATCATGGCGAGCAACGCATCGGCCGCGTCGTGCTGATCGGTACGCCGGTGCGCGCATGCATGGCGGGGCGGCGGCTGGAAGACTTGGCCGGGGGCAAACGGCTGCTGGGCGCGAGCCGGGACATCTGGCGTAACCTGCCCGAGGTGTTCCGGCCTGGGTGCGAGCTCGGCGTGATCGCGGGCAGCCGTCCCTGGGGTTTGGGGCGCATGCTGGTGCGCCTGCCGGGCACCAACGATGGCGTGGTTCGGCTGGAGGAGACTGAGGTGACCGGGATGCGCGACCGCGTGGTACTGCCGCTCAGCCACAGCGGCATGCTGGTTTCGGCGCAGGTGGCGCGTCAGGTTGCTGTCTTCCTCGAACGCGGCGCGTTCGACCACGGCGGTCGCGGCGTGTTTGAACGCGACGGTCGCGGCGCGGCCGGGCGGGCGGGCCGCTGATGCGCATGCTCCGGTTGCTGCTGCTCATTGCGCTCGCGCCCATGCTTGGCGGCTGCTCCACGGTCGGCTATTACTCGCAGGCGGTGCGCGGACAACTGGACCTGCTGCGCCGCGCGACACCGATAGAAAAGGAGCTCGCGAGCGAAACCGTTCCGGCCGCCTTGAAGGCCAAGCTGCGTGCGGTGCTGCGCATGCGCGAGTTCGCCAGCCGCGAGCTCGCGCTGCCCGACAACGACAGCTACAAGCGCTATGCCGACCTCGGGCGGCGCTATGCCGTTTGGAACGTGTTCGCCGCGCCTGAATTCTCGATCGAGCCGGTCACCTCCTGCTTTCCGATCGCCGGCTGCGTCAGCTACCGCGGCTACTTCGCCGAGGCCGACGCCCAGGCTGCGGGCGCTGCGCTGCGCGAGCGCGGCTACGATGTCTACATTGGCGGTGTGCCCGCATACTCGACCCTGGGCTGGTTCGACGACCCCGTCCTCAGCACCTTCATCCGCTATCCCGATGCGGAGCTCGCCCGCCTCATGTTCCACGAGCTCGCTCACCAGCTGCTCTATGTGAAGGACGACACGCGCTTCAACGAATCCTTCGCGGTGACGGTGGAACAGGCGGGCGTCGAGCGCTGGCTCGCATACAGCGGGAGCGAAACCGAGCGCGCGGCTTACGCGCGCTCGCAGCGGATCAGAAGCGAATTCCTCGCGCTGCTTTTCAAGTATCGGACGATACTGCAGCAATATTATTTGCAGGACCTGCCGCCGGCGCAAAAGCGTTTGGGCAAGGCGCAGCGCTTCGCCGACATGGAAGCGGAGTACCTGCAGCTGAAAGCTTCATGGGGCGGCTTCGGCGGATACGACCGCTGGTTTGCCGGCAAGCCGAACAATGCGACCCTGGCCTCGGTTGCGTTGTACACAGACTTGGTGCCGGCGTTCAGCGCCCTGCTCGAGCGCGAAGGCGGCGATCTGCCGCGTTTTTATGCCGCGGTAAAGCAGCTGGCGCGACTGCCCAAGGACGAGCGCGACGCGCGCCTAAGCGCCTATCAGCGTGCGGTCCAGCCCAGATCCATGGTCAGCGCGGCGCCGGTGATCACGCCCGCGCTCTCGCCACACAGGTAGGCGGCGAAATCGGCCACCTCGGTCGGCTCGATCAGGCGCTTCACCGCAGCCGGCTCGAGCATGATTTTCTCGATGACTTCCTCGGCCGGAATGCCGCGCGTGCGCGCCTGGTCGGCAATCTGCGCGTCCACCAGCGGCGTGCGCACATAAGCCGGGCAGATCGCGTTCGCGGTGATGCCGAAGGCGCCGCCTTCCAGCGCCGCGGTCTTGGTCAGGCCCACCATGCCGTGCTTGGCGCTGATGTAGGAACTCTTGTTGGGCGAGGCGATCAGGCCGTGGATGGAAGAGATGTTGATGATGCGTCCCCAGCGCTGCGCTTTCATCGCCGGCCAGACATACTTGGTGAGCAGGAAGGGTGCGGTCAGCATCACCGCCTGCATCTTGTCCCACACGTCCTCGGGAAAGGCCTCGATGGTCTCGACATGCTGGAAGCCCGCGTTGTTGACCAGGATGTGCACCGTGCCGTAGGCGGCCAGGGCCTGGTCGATGAGCGCGCGGCAATCGGCGCGCTTGCCCATGTCCGCGTGCACGAAGGTGCCGCCCAGCCGTGCGGCGGCGGCCGCGCCTGCGTCTGCGTTGATGTCGGACACGACCACTTTGGCGCCGTCGGCGGCAAGCCGCTCGGCAATCGCCAGGCCCAGGCCGCTGGCGGCGCCGGTGACGACGGCGATCTTGCCCCCGAGTTGCGATTGAGCCACGGGATTCAGCTGAGCGGCAGCAACACGCTCTTCTTGAACGCCTCGCGCTGGCTCAAGCGCTTGAACCAGGCTTCGACGTTGGGCCGGGACGGCCGTTCCATTTCGATGCCGAACCAGCGCCAGCTGATGGTGCCCAGCGGAATGTCGCCGATGCTGAGCTGCTTGCCGGCGATATAGTCGCGACCAGCGAGCGCTGCGTCGAGCATTTGCAGGATTTCGCCCGCCTTCTTGCGCGCGGCTTCAATCTCCTCCATGTTGCGCTTTTCCGGAGGCGTTCTCACCAGGCCCCAGAACACCGTGCGCATCGGCGGCCAGTACACGGTCGCGCACCAGTCCATCCACTTGTCCGATTGCGCCCGCTCCGCCGGGTCTTCGGCCCACAGGCTGCCCTTGCCGTATTTCGCGCCCAGGTAGCGCACGATCGCGTTGGACTCCCAGATCACCGCGCCTCCGTCCTCGATCACGGGCACCAGGCCGTTGGGATTCATTTGGCGGAATTGCGGCTCGTTGACCACGCCGTACTGCATGCCTGCATCGATGCGCTCGTATGGCACCTTCAGCTCTTCCAGGCACCAGATCGCTTTTTGCACGTTGACCGAATTGTTGCGTCCCCAAAGTTTCAGCATAGCCTTAATTGCTCCCAATCTATTGACGCTGGCGTCATTGTAAGTGGCGACTCAAATCGCGCATCCTCGTTGCTGCAGGGTTGCGATTTTGCGCGGACGAAAAGCTGTCCGCGCGGGTCGTCAATTGCGCGCGGATGAAAAGCGCATCCGCACGCAATTGACGACCTTGTATAACCCCGAACCGTTCTTGCTTTTAACAGTAACCATGCTTTCTGCACGGATGCGCTTTTCATCCGTGCAGAAAGCATGGTTGGCGCGCGCAGCGCGCAAGTTCGGTCTCGGCATGCGACGGCATTCGGAGCGACGTAGATAGAAATCAAAAACCTACTGCCTGCCCGTCGCGGCGCGGGTCGGAGGCGCCCAGATAACCGTCGTCGAGTTTGTATATCATCTGCGCGCTGCCGAAATCCATGTAGCCCTCGACCAGTTCCACTATCTCGTGGCCGCGACGCTCCAGTTCGGCTAGCGTTTCCCGGGAGAATCCGCCCTCGACGTTGACGCGCAGGCCTTCGATCACGCGAAAGCGCGGGCCGTCGGCGCAGGCCTGCGGATTCTGCCCGTAGTCGGCGAGCCGCACCATGACCTGGGCGTGGCCCTGCGGCTGCATGCTGCCGCCCATCACGCCGAAGCTCATGACCGCCTGCCCGTCCTTGGTGACGAAGCCGGGGATGATGGTTTGGAACGGGCGCTTGCTCGGGCCCACCTGGTTCGGGTGCCCCGGCTCAAGGGTGAAAGTGTGGCCGCGATTCTGCAGGCTCACGCCCGTACCCGGCACCACCACGCCCGAGCCGAAGCCCATGTAGTTGGACTGGATGAAGGACACCATCATGCCGCTGGCATCGGCGGCGGTCAGATAGACCGTGCCGCTCTTGGGCGGGGTGCCGTGCTTGAAATTTTGCGCGCGCTTCAGGTCGATCAGTTTTGCGCGGCCGGCAAGATACGCCGGGTCGAGCAGCTCCGCATTGCTTACTGTCATGGTCCTGGGGTCGGACACGTGGCGGTAGACGTCGGTGAAAGCGACTTTCATTGCCTCGATCTGCAGGTGTACGCTGTCGGCCGAGTCGACCGGGTAGCTCTTTACGTCGAAATGCTGCAGGATCCCCAGCGCCATCAGCGCGGCGATACCCTGGCCGTTGGGCGGCAGTTCGTGCAGGGTGTAGCCGCGATAGTCCTGCGCCAGCGGCTCGACCCAGTCCGAAAGGTGGGCGGCGAAATCGGCTGCGATCATCAGCGCGCCATGTTCCTTCGCGTGGGCCGCGATCTTGCGCACGATGTCGCCGCGATAGAACGCTTCGCCGCGGGTTTCGGCGATCAGCTCCAGCGTCTTCGCCTGGTCGGGGAAACTGAACTTCTCGCCCGGCAGAGGCGCGCGACCGCGCGGCATGAAGGCTTCCTTGAACCCGGGCTGCACCTGCAGCTCGGTCACCTGGTTGGCCCACTGCTTGGCGATGGTGGGCGACACCAGATAGCCGTCGCGGGCGTAGCCGATCGCCGGCTCGAACAAGTCGGCGAAAGGCAGATTGCCGAAGCGTGCGGACAGCGACACCCAGGCCGAGACGCAGCCGGGCACGGTCACGGTGTTCCAGCCGCGCATCGGCATGGTCTTGTGATCTTTGAAAAACTCCGGCGTCCAGGCGGCGGGCGAGCGGCCCGAAGCATTGAAGCCGTGCAGCTTCTTTCCGTCCCAGATGATGGCGAAAGCATCGCTGCCGATGCCGTTCGAAACCGGTTCCAGCACGGTAAGCGCGATGGCGGTCGCCAGCGCCGCATCCATGGCGCTGCCGCCCTGTTGCAGCATGCGCAGCCCGGCCTGTGCCGCTAGCGGCTGCGAGGTCGCGACGATATTTCGGGCGAGTATGGGTTTGCGGTAGGAAGTATAGGGAAACTGCCAATCGAAGGCGGACATGCGGAAATCCTCTTGCGGAAGGTAAGAACCAGCGTGGGTTATGTGGCGGCGCGACTAAGCGCGTACGTAGTGTGAACTAATTCACATTCTACCAGCTAGCCATCAGCGACAGGTCGCAACACGCTTGTTAGCATGAAATCCTCCCGCTAAGAATGAGATGCATGAGCAAGTCTTCGTACAATGACACCTACGTCCGATGCTCCTCTTGCCACAAGGAGGTTTTCAGGAAGCTGCGGCGCTGCCCGCATTGCGGCCATGGCATGCGCTGGAAACTGAAATCCCTGGTTGTGTGGTTGGCCGCGGCGATGGCCGCCACCTTGATAAGCATCGT
This sequence comes from Burkholderiales bacterium, assembly GCA_014860395.1. GTDB lineage: Bacteria > Pseudomonadota > Gammaproteobacteria > Burkholderiales > SG8-39 > 2-12-FULL-64-23. The sequence goes on from JACZJU010000119.1 coordinate 11,965, forward strand.
GCTGGCTCATTGGCTGGAGGACCGTGGCGAGGCTCCAGCAGCGCTCATGGCCGATGGTTTCGGAGATTAGTAGCCTACGCGGGCCGCAGGCGCTCACGCACGACGTGCAGAACAGGAAGATCGGTTTAGGGCGAACGCTTACGCCTTTCTATGCTTTCGCCGCCTGCGCCAAAGCCTGATCCAGATCCCACAGAATATCGTCGATCTCCTCCAGCCCAACCGAGATGCGCACCATGTCGGGCGTAACGCCGGCCTTCGCTTGCTCCTCTTCAGACAGCTGGCGATGGGTGGTCGAGGCGGGATGGATCACCAGCGTGCGCGCGTCGCCGACGTTGGCGAGGTGGCTCATGAACTGCGCCGCGTCGATGAACGCTTCGCCCGCCCTGGCGCCGCCCTTCACGCCGAAGGTCATGATGCCGGCGCAGCCCCGAGGCAGGTATTTCTGCGCGAGCGCGTGGTAGCGGCTCCCCGGAAGGCCGGGATAGTTCACCCAGCTCACCTGCGCATGCGCTTCGAGGAACTGCGCCACCTTGAGCGCATTGTCGCAATGCGCCTTCATGCGCAAGTGCAGCGTTTCCAGTCCTTGCAGCAGCATCCATGCGTTGAACGGCGACAGCGCCGGTCCGAAAGTCCGCAGCGTTTCCATGCGCGCCTTCATGGTGTAGCCGAAATCGCCGAAGGTCTCGTAAAAGCGCACGCCGTGATAGCCGCGCGATGGCTCGGTCATGCCGGGGAAGTTGCCGTTGTCCCAGGGAAATTTTCCCGACTCGACGATCACCCCGCCCATGGTGGTGCCATGCCCGCCGATGTACTTGGTCGCCGAGTGCACCACAATGTCGGCGCCGAACTCGAATGGCCGGCAAAGATACGGCGAGGGGAAGGTGTTGTCGACGATGAGCGGGATGCCGGCGTCGTGCGCGATCTTGGCCACCGCTTCGATATCGAGCACATTGATCAGCGGGTTGCCCAGGGTCTCGGCGTAGAGCGCCTTGGTCTTCTTGGTGATCGCACGGCGGAAATTCTCCGGGTCGTCGGGGTCCACGAAGGTGGTATTGATGCCGAGCTTGCGGAAATTTACCTCGAACAGGGCATAGGTTCCGCCGTACAGGGTGGAAGCCGACACGATTTCGTCGCCCTGCTCGCACAGCGTGAGCAGGGCGGTCATTTCCGCCGCCTGGCCGGTCGCGAGCGCGAGCGCGGCGCGCCCGCCCTCGAGCGCCGCCATACGCTCCTCGAACACCGCCGTAGTCGGATTCGACAGGCGCGTGTAAACGTTGCCGAAGGTCTGCAGATTGAACAGACTCGCGGCGTGTTCGGCGGAATCGAACACGTAGGAGGTGGTTTGATAAAGGGGCACAGCGCGCGCGCCGGTGGCGGCGTCGGGTATTTGTCCCGCGTGCAGGCACAGGGTGCCGAAGCCGAATTTTCTGTCTGCCATGTCCGCGCTCCTAGTATGGCAGCCAGCGCGGCCGCTTGGCGGAAATCACGCCGGTATTGACCCCGGCCCAGTTCAACCCCCCGAACAGGCGCGCGTGCTCGATTTTCACGCAGCGATCCATCACCGAGTCCAGGCCCGCGGCTTCGACTTTTCGCGACGCTTCTTCATTCTTGACGCCGAGCTGCTGCCACAGCACCTTGGCGCCGATGGCGATTGCATCCTCGGCTATGGACGGGATTTCCTCGGTCTTGCGAAAACAATCGACGATGTCCACTTTCCCTGGAATGTCGCGCAAGCTTGCGTAGCATTTCTGCCCCAGCACTTCTTTGTATGCTGGATTGACCGGAACGATGGTGTAGCCGTGCTGCAGCATGTACTTCGCCGCGAAAAAGCTGGGGCGGTACCAGTTGGCGGACAGGCCGACCACGGCGATGACGCGGTTTTCGTGAAGGATGCGGCGCAGGGTCTGGATGTCGTCGTGCATATGTGGCCCGGTCGAGTAGGGACTGTCGCCAAATTGTAGCGTAAAATTTATGCCATCTTTTCCTCTTCCGGCCCACCTTGACCATGAAAAACGAACTGAAATCCCGCACCGGCGGCCAGCTGCTGGTGGACGCGCTGAAGGTGCACGGCGTCGATACCGCGTTCTGCGTGCCGGGCGAGAGCTACCTCGCCGTGCTCGATGCCCTTTACGACGCGCGCGAGGCGATCAAGCTCATCGTCTGCCGCCAGGAAGGCGGCGCAGCCAACATGGCCGAGGCCTACGGCAAGCTCACGGGCAAGCCCGGCATCTGCATGGTGACGCGCGGTCCGGGCGCGACCAACGCGTCGATCGGCGTGCACACCGCGTTCCAGGATTCCACGCCGATGATTCTGCTGATCGGCCAGGTGGGCAGCGACTTCGTCGAGCGCGAGGCGTTCCAGGAGGTCGATTTCCGCCGCATGTACGGCCAGATGGCCAAATGGGTGGCAAGCATAGACCGCGTCGAGCGGGTACCCGAGTATATGAGCCATGCGTTTCACTGCGCCATGTCCGGGCGCAAGGGGCCGGTGGTGCTGGCTCTGCCCGAGGACATGCTCACCCAGACTGCCGCCGCCGCGGACACCGATCCCTACCAGGAGGTGGCGGCGCATCCGGGCGCGGAGGACATCGCCAAGCTGCGCGCCATGCTCGCCGCATCCGAGCGGCCGCTCGCGATCTTGGGCGGCAGCGGCTGGAACACCGAGGCCTGCGCCGACCTGCGCAAGTTCGTCGAAGCGAACGGCCTGCCTGCGGGCTGCGCCTTCCGCTTCCAGGATCTGTTCGACAATACCCATGCGAATTATGCCGGCGACATAGGCATAGGCATCAATCCGAAACTGGCGCAGCGGGTGAAGGACGCTGATTTGCTGTTGGTAATCGGCGCTCGCCTGGGGGAGATGACCACCAGCGGCTACACGCTCTTGTCGGTGCCGCGCCCGGCGCAGAAGCTCGTGCACATCCACGCCGGCGCAGAAGAACTCGGCCGGGTGTACCAGGGCGACCTGCTGATCAACTCGGGGATGCCGCAGATCGCCGCCGCGCTCGCCGCAATGGCGCCGGTCGAGTCCAAGCCTTGGCGCGAGTGGACGCAGATCGCGCATGCCGACTACCTTGAATGGACCAAGCCCCGCACCATACCGGGCAGGCTGCAGCTGTGGGACGTGATCGACCACCTCAGGCAACGACTGCCGGCAGACGCCATCCTCACCAACGGCGCGGGGAATTACTCGGGCTGGTTGCACCGCTTCTACCCGCACCGGACGTTCCGCACCCAGCTCGCGCCAACCAGCGGCGCCATGGGTTATGGCGTGCCCGCCGCGATCGCGGCGAAGATCGTGCGTCCAGAGCGGACGGTGGTTTCGTGGAACGGCGACGGGTGTTTCTTGATGTGCGGACAGGAGCTCGCAACCGCGGCGCAATACGGCGCCAACGTGATTTTCATCGTCGTCAACAACGGCATGTACGGCACCATACGCATGCACCAGGAGCGCGAGTACCCGGCGCGGGTGCACGGCACGGCGCTCGCCAATCCGGATTTCGTCCTGCTCGCGCGCGCCTACGGCGCGCACGGCGAGCTGGTCGAGGAAACCCCGCAGTTCGCCGCAGCGTTCGAGCGCGCCCTGGCCGCAACCGAGGCGGGCAAGTCGGCGCTGATTGAACTGCGCATCGACCCGCAGGCGATTACGCCCAATACCACGCTGGATGCGCTGCGCGAACAGGCGCTGAAGAAGCGGTGAGCGGATGCGCGTGGCCGCCGCGGTTGGCGCCTCCCTCTGATATGTCTGAGCCGTCAGATGCCCCTCCCCGCTGTTGACCTGCTCTGAACCACAGTCGTCCCGCCGCTCGATGTTCCGTGGGCCGGTGGAATGAAAGGGTTTCGAAAGGATGCCTCTGTAAGATTGAATTTCCCGCCGTCGATTCTGCGGTGATAATTTCGAACCACCAGAGGAGAAGAGAATGTTGAAGAAATCCCTTTCCGCCTTGGTCCTGGCAATTGCCTGCGGCTCGGCGCTCGCCGCCCCCAACAAGCCCGAGTGCATCGCGCCCGCAAAACCGGGCGGCGGCTTCGATCTGACCTGCAAGTTGGCGCAGGCCGGCCTGCAGGACGGCAAATACATCGATTCCCCCCTTCGCATTACCTATATGCCCGGCGGCATCGGCGCGGTGGCCTACAACACCATCATCGCGCAGCGACCCGACGAGGCTGGCACGATCGTCGCGTTCTCCGGAGGATCGTTGCTGAATCTGGCCATCGGCAAGTTCGGGCGGTATAACGTCGACGACGTGAAATGGCTGGCCGCTATCGGCGCCGATTACGGCGCCGTGACCGTGCGCGCGGATTCCCCATACAAGACCTTGAAGGATCTCATCACCACGCTCAAAGCCGACCCGACCAAGGTCGTGATGGGCGCCGGCGGCTCCGTGGGAAGCCAGGACTGGATGAAGTCCGCGCTGGTCGCCAAGGCCGCGGGCGTGAATTACAAGAACATGCGCTATGTGGCTTTCGAGGGCGGCGGCGAGGCGCTGACTGCACTGCTCGGCGGTCATGTTCAGGCCTATTTCGGCGACGCTTCGGAGGTCGGCGAATACTTGAAGGCAGGCAAGGTCCGCGTGCTGGCGGTGTTTTCTGACACGCGACTGCCGGGCGGGCTTGCAAATGTGCCGACAGCCAAGGAGCAAGGTTACGATGTGGAGTGGCCTATCATTCGCGGCTTCTACCTGGGACCCAAGGTGAACGACGCCGATTACAATTGGTGGGCGGGCACTTTCGACAAAATGATGGCCACGCCTGAGTTTGCCAAGCAGCGCGAAGCACAGGGCCTGTTCCCCTTCGCTCTGACCGGGGCCAAGTTGGACGCTTTCGTCAAGGAACGCGTCAAGCGCTACGGCGAACTGGCAGCCGAATTCGGTCTGGTCGTAGTGAAGTAAGCGTCGTTTCCTTCGCCGGAGGCCAGGCGCCTCCGGCGGCGCGATGGCCCGGCAACCGCTTTGGGAGTACATCTCGTGAGCGAAAGAATCTTTGGCGCGATGCTGTTGCTCCTCAGTATCGCCGGCGTGTATATCGGCTGGGATCTCAAGGCTCCCGTCTCTTACGAGCCGGTGGGCCCCAACACATTTCCGGTGCTGGTCTTTTCCTTGCTCGCACTGTGCGCGGTCGGCCTCATGGTGACGCAACGGTCACCGACGCAGTGGCCGCCTGCGCATGTATTGCGGCGCATCCTTGGCATGTTCCTCGTCATCCTGGCCTACGCCTGGCTCTTCGACAGGCTGGGCTTCGTCTTGTCGACCTTCCTCATGACCATTCCGCTGGCGCGTGCATTCGGCAGCACCTGGATGCAGGCGGTCGCCGGCGCGTTGGGCATGAGCCTGTCCTTTTATTTCATCTTCGATCGACTGCTGGACGTTGCCTTGCCGGCAGGCCGTTGGCTCAAGCCGCTATTGGGGTAGATCATGGAAGTGATCAATCATCTGTTGAATGGATTCGTGGTCGCCGGCAGTCCGATCAACCTGGAAATGGCGCTGATCGGCGCGTTTCTGGGCACCATCGTCGGCATGCTGCCCGGACTGGGACCGATCAACGGGGTTGCAATCCTGCTGCCCATCGCCTACGCGATGAAAATCCCCGCCGAATCCTCGTTGATTCTGCTCACCGCGGTGTATGCCGGCTGCGAGTTCGGTGGGCGCATCTCCGCCATTCTGATCAATGTTCCCGGCGATGCGGGGGCGGTGATGACGACCCTCGATGGTTACCCGATGGCGCGCAAAGGACTGGCCGGACCCGCGTTGTCGATCTCCGCGCTGGCGTCATTTTGCGGCTCGGTGATTGCCACGCTCGGCATCGTTGCATTTGCACCGATACTATCCAAATGGGCTTTGGCTTTCGGTCCCGCGGAGTATTTCGTGCTGATGGTGCTGGCCCTTTCCTGCCTGGGCGGACTGGTCGGCGACTCCATGCTCAAGGCGCTGATCGCCTGCCTGCTCGGCTTGATGTTTTCCTGCGTGGGAATCGATTCCAACAGCGGCGTCTACCGCTACACCTTCGATTTGATTCATCTGTCCGACGGCATTCCCTTTATCGTCGTGGTGATAGGTGTGTTTGCGGTGAGCGAACTGATGCTGATGCTGCAAAACCTGCACGCGGGTGCCAAGGCGGTGCCGGTTAGCGGTCGCATCATGTTCAACCTGCAGGAGTTGGCGCTGACCAAGTGGACCATCCTGCGCTCCTCGGTGGTTGGATTCTTCATCGGCGTGCTCCCGGGCGCGGGCGCCTCGATCGCGTCGGCGATGACCTACTCGATGGAACGTCGCATCGCCGGTTCCGATCATTGCTTCGGCGAAGGCGATCCGCGCGGCGTTGCGGCGCCGGAAGCCGCCAACAATGCCTCGGCCTACGGCTCGCTGATTCCTATGCTGACCCTGGGCGTGCCGGGCTCGGGTACCACAGCGGTGCTGATCGGCGCGCTGACGCTGTACAACATCACGCCCGGCCCGATGTTGTTTCAGGAGCATCCGGTCATGGTCTGGAGCCTGATCGCCTCGATGTTCATCGCCAGCGTCATGCTGTTGGTGATGAATATTCCGCTGATCAAGTTTTTCGTGAAATTTCTCAGCATCCCCAACTGGCTGTTGGTTCCCGGCATCGCCGCAGTATCGCTGATTGGGGTTTATGCGATCCACGGCACCAGCTTCGACCTGGTGCTGGGAACGCTGCTCGGCGGCTTGGGTTACGGCCTGCGCGTGATGAATTTCCCGATGGCGCCGTTCATCCTCGGATTCGTGCTCGGCGATATGATGGAGCAGAACCTGCGCCGCGCGCTGTCGATCAGCAATGGCGAGATCGCCATACTGTTCGCCAGCCCCATCAGCATCGGGCTCTGGGTCGCAGCGCTGGCAATGCTGGTCGGGCCGCGCCTGTTCAAGGCGCTCAGCAAGCCATCGGGCGCGGAACCGGGCGCAAAAGCGCCGGGGTAATGCCGCCGGGCCGGGCCGCACCGAACTTTCCAGTGCCGGGCATCCGCCGGCAATAGCTTCCGCAATATTTCTTCGGGGCCGGATTCAATCCTGCGCCAAGGGAAGGCGGACTTCGGCCGTGAGGCCATTGCCGCCTGCGCCATCGACAAGGCGCACCTCGCCCCCGTGTCCCCAGCAGATTTCGCGCACGATCGACAATCCCAGACCGCTGCCTGCGCTATCGCCGGTGCCCGGAACGCGATAAAAGCGCTGAAATACCTTTTCGCGCTCGGACTCCGGAATTCCCGGGCCATTGTCGCTGACCCGGAGGAGCGCCCAGCCGCCTTCCGTGCCGACATGCAACACGACCTGGCCCCGATGCGGCGTATAGCGCAGCGCGTTGTCGACGAGGTTGGAGATCATCTCGCGCAGCATGGTCGCGTTGCCGGAGATCAAGACGGAGGGGGCCGGCGCTTCGAACGCAAGATCGATGGACTTTTTCAAGGCCAGCGACGCCAGTTCCCCGGCGACTTCGTGCGCGAGATCCGCCAGGTTTAGCGTGGCGTGCGCGTCGATCAACCCATTGGCCGGTTCGGCGCGGGCCAAAGTCAGCATTTGATCGGCCATCCGCTGCGCCCCTCGAATACTTGTGAGCAGACTGGAAAAGGTGAGCCGCATGTCTTCCGGATTGCTCTGACGGCGACCATATTCTGCCTGGGTTCCCAGAACCGTAAGCGGGGTGCGGATCTGATGCGCCGCATCCGCGAGAAAGCGCCGCCTCGCGTTCAGCATTGCAGCCAATCGCCCCATGTGATGATTGATTGCCTCGATCAGCGGGGACAGTTCGTAGGGAATATCTGCCTGCGGTATCGGTGTCAGGTCTTCCTCGTGGCGGGCGAGGATAGTGCTGCGCAGGTGCAGCAAGGGCCGGAAGGCGCTGCTAAGCGCAATCATGACCAGGATCACCCCCAAGATGATCAATAACACCTGTCGCCGCAGGCCGCCGGTAAATAGGTCCAGCGCAAGCCGTGTGCGCGCCCCGGTAGTCTCGGCAAACAACACTGTAACCGTATCGCCGCCGACCAGTTCCGGGTCGTAGAGGCGCTTGCCCAGGGCCGCCAGGCGTATCGACTGCCGGCGAAACTGGGTATCGAGCATTGTCGGTTCGTCGGTGTGCACTGCGATTGGCGGGGGGAGCAGATCGTCGTAACCGGTCAGATGCTCGCCGGCAGGTCCGATCACGGCGTAGTAGACGCGCTCCTGTACGCCTTCTTCGAAGATATCGAGCGCCGAATAGGGAATGTCCACCGAAATACGGCCACCGGTGGCATGTATATTTTCGGCAAGGCTTTTGAGCGAGGCGGTCAAAGAGCGGTCGTAGGCCCGGTTCGCCGCATCCATTGCGACCTTGTAGGACCAGAGCGCGTTGAGCAACAGCAGCACCGCGAGCGGCGGCAGCAGCCACCAGGCGACCCGCCTGCGCAGGCTGGATGCGCGGATCCCTGCGTCATTGCTCATCGGTGGCCTCGCCCAGCATGTAGCCCAAGCCGCGCATGGTGCTGACCACTGCGCCCGAGCGCTCCAACTTCTTGCGCAGCCGGTGTACGTAGATCTCGATCGCTTCGCTGCGCGCCTCATGGTCCATGTCGAACACCTTCGCGAACAGCATTTCCCGGCTTACAGGCTTGCCTAGACGGGAAATCAGCACTTCGAGCACCGCGAGTTCGCGCGGCGTCAGTCCCAGGGACTTGCCTTCGACAGTGGCGACGCGTGTATTGGCGTCGAATTCGAGTTTGCCGATGCGCACCAGGGTTTCCATATTGCCGCTGCGGCGCAGCAGCGCCCGGATTCGCGCCTCGAGTTCCGCGAAATCGAAAGGCTTGGGCAAATAGTCGTCAGCCCCAAGATTGAGGCCCCGGATTCTCTCCTCCGGCGAACCGTGTGCGGTCAGGATCAATACCGGAAGCCTGACCGTCTTTTCATGGTGGCGAATCCAGCGCAATACCTCGAGTCCATCCATGCCGGGGAGGGACAGATCGAGGATAATCAGGTCGTAAGCTTGTGTTAGCAGTGCCGCACAGGCATGATCACCGCGCGCGACGACATCCATTGCGAAGCCCGACTGGCGCAGCGTCTTGGAAACCCAGACGGCCAGCTCCGCATGGTCTTCAACTAGAAGGAGTCGCATGGTGGTTTAGGGCGCTTGGAAGGTAGTAGCGCCGAGTATGCTGCCCTAAAACCGGCACGGTGGGTAGCCCGGAGTCGTCCTCCGGCGCGCAGGCTCGATCTAGTGGCGAAGAGGTAAACGGGGCATGAGACTCTCCTTGGCAGGACATCGCGTCGCGCTGCTCGTGCTGATCGCAATTTGCTCGTCGCCTGCAATGGCCGCCACGGTGGTCGTTTATGCCTCCACCGACCTGCAGGTGGTCAAGCCCCTGATCGCCGACTTCGAGATGCTCTACCCGGAAGTCAAGGTCGATTACCACGAACTGAATTCGACCGAACTCTATGCGCGCTTTCTGCGGGAAGCCGGGACTGAAAGCCGCGCGGACGTCGTCTGGAGTTCCGCGATGGACTTGCAGATGAAGCTGGTCAACGACGGCCATGCGCAGCCATACAAGTCGGCGCAGACGGAGGCGCTGCCGCCCTGGGCGGTTTGGAAGAACGAGGCTTTCGGGACCACCTACGAGCCGGTCGGTTTCGTGTACAACCGCAAGTTGCTGGGGGCGGATAGTGTCCCGCAATCGCATGCGGAACTGCAGCGACTGCTGAAGGAACATCCCGATCGTTTTTCCGGCCGGGTGACCACCTACGATCCCCATCGCTCGGGCTTGGGTTACCTTCTGCACAGCCAGGATCTGGAAGCCAACCCGGTATTGTTCTGGAATCTGATCGCGATGCTGGGCGCGGCCGGCTTGGATACGGAGCCGACCACCGCGGCGATGATAGACCGGATCACCAGCGGCCGCGCGGTTCTGGGCTACAACGTGCTGAGCTCCTATGCATTATCCCGCGCCGCTTCGGACGAGCGCATCGGCATCGTCTTGCCGCGTGACTATACGCTGGTGATGAGCCGGATAGCCTTCATCAGCAGATACGCGCCGCATCCGGACAGCGCGCGCATCTGGCTGGACTACTTGCTTTCGGTCCGCGGACAGGCGGTGTTGAACCGGATCGGATTGTTGTCCGTGCGCAGCGACGTGGCGGGTGAGGGTACTTCCGGCGCATTGCGCAGGAGATTGGGCAATGCGTTTCGACCAATCGTGCTTGGCACCGGTCTGCTGACCTATCTGGACCAGATGAAACGGCAAATATTTCTCGACCGCTGGGATGGGGCTTTGGGCTTGACCGTGCAGGATTTGCCGTCACGTCCGGTGGCGGCGCGGAAAACGGACTGATGAGTACAGTGGCGCCGGTTCCGGGCGCAGCTCAGACCTAATGGTGCAGAATTTTTGACAGGAACTGCTGCGCCCGCTCCGAGCGCGGCTTGCCGAAAAAATCGTCCTTGGTGGCGTCCTCGACGATCGCGCCTTCGTCCATGAATATGACCCGGTGCGCCACCTTGCGCGCGAATCCCATCTCGTGGGATACGCACATCATGGTCATGCCTTCCTCGGCCAGTTGGACCATCACGTCGAGCACTTCGTTGATCATCTCCGGGTCCAGCGCCGAGGTCGGCTCGTCGAACAGCATGGCGATCGGGTCCATCGACAGCGCCCGCGCGATGGCGACGCGCTGCTGCTGGCCGCCGGAGAGCTGACTCGGATATTTATCCTTTTGCGCGATCAGGCCGACGCGGTCGAGCATCTTCAGCCCCCGCTCCACCGCTTCGTCCGGGCTGCGCCGGAGTACCTTGATCTGGCCCAAGGTCAGGTTCTCGGTGATTTTCATGTGCGGGAATAGTTCGAAATTCTGGAACACCATGCCGATCCTGGCGCGCAGCTTGGGCAGGTCGGTCTTCGGATCGCCCACCGAGACGCCGTCGACGGTGATTTCCCCCTGCTGGAACGGCTCGAGCGCGTTGACGGTCTTGATCAGGGTCGATTTTCCCGAGCCGGACGGACCGCATACCACCACCACCTCTCCCTTGTTGACGTGGGTGGAGCAGTGCTTGAGCACCTGGAAGCTGCCGTACCACTTGCTGACGTCTTTTATCGAAATCATGCGTACCCCGGGGATTTGATTTCTGGTGGATTAGCGCGACCTTCTAATGCAAATGCCTGACCGTGGCTACAGCGTAAAGGACGGAAAGTAACAGATCAATGCGACAAACAGCGGGCGCGAACGGTCTGGCGACTTCGCAGCCTAACATTGCCCGGGTCGGAATCGAACCGTCTATTCTCGCTGCTGAAGAAAGAGAGCCACGCCGGCAAGCGTTGGACTTGACCGTATTTTCGGAATTGCCGCGGGTGAATTTTGGGGGCACAATTGCTCCCGGGGCACGTAGGGCGGACGCCCGGAAGAATATCGGCCTGATGTACGGGGGCCGCGCGCTTTGTCCTGTCACCGACGTGTTGGCATGAGGCCACAAGGCGCGGAATGTCTCGTTATTCCCAACGAAGCAAAACCACCGAGGAGATTCTTATGAAAATGCGCACAATGATGACCGTGGTTTCGACGGTGGCCTTGGCGATCGCGGCGGGCACCGCCCATGCCGGAGCAACCTTCGACGCGGTAAAGAAGAAAGGCTTCGTGCAGTGCGGTGTGAATAGCGGCCTCCCCGGATTTTCCGCGCCGGACGACAAGGGTGTCTGGAAGGGCATCGACGTCGACGTCTGCCGCGCGGTCGCCGCGGCCGTTTTCGGCGACGCCAGCAAGGTGAAATTCACGCCGCTCACGGCAAAGGAGCGCTTCACGGCGCTGCAGTCCGGCGAAATCGACATCCTGTCCCGAAACACCACCTGGACCGTGACGCGCGACGGCGGGCTGGGTATCAGCTTCACCGGCGTGACCTACTACGACGGTCAGGGCTTCCTTATCAAGAAGAAGCTCAAAGTGAAAAGCGCGCTCAAGCTGAGCGGGGCCACGGTGTGCGTGCAGTCGGGCACCACGACCGAGCTGAACCTGGCGGACTACTTCGGCCTGCACAAGATGAAGTTCAAACCGGTGGTGTACGACACGGCCGACGAGACCGTAAAGTCGTTCGAGGCCGGGCGCTGCGACGTGCTCACCAGCGACCAGTCGCAGCTCTACGCGCTGCGCATCAAGCTTGCCCAGCCAGACAGTGCTGTCGTGCTGCCTGAAATTATCTCCAAGGAACCCCTGGGTCCGTCGGTCCGGCAAGGCGACGCGGAGTGGTTCAACATCGTGCGCTGGAGCCTGTTTGCGATGCTCGACGCCGAGGAACTGGGCGTGAACTCGAAGAATGCCGACGAGATGAAGACCAGCAAGAACCCCGAAGTGAAGCGCCTTCTGGGCGTTGATGTCATCAAGCACGGGCTTGGCGTCAACGATGACTGGGCTTACCAGATCGTCAAGCAGGTCGGCAACTACGCCGAGGTGTTCGATCGCAACGTGGGCGCGGGTAGTCCCCTCAAGATCGCCCGTGGCCTGAACGCGCTGTGGAACAAGGGCGGGATACAGTACGCACCGCCGATACGCTAGGCCCGCATCCGGCCTGATGTAAACGGGCGCGCGCCGCCTTGCGCCGCGGCGCGCGCAGTTCCGATTTGCTCCGAGACCTGAAGGCGCCAGATCAATGACGCAGATGACGGATCCCACGGGTGCGCCACCGAGGCCGCCGTTCTGGAACGACCCCAAGATCCGGGCAATCGTTTTTCAGGTAGTGGTGACCCTGGGCGTTATCGCCGTCGGGGTCTACCTCGTGCGCAACCTCATGCACAACCTCGAGGTTCGCGGCATCTCGACGGGCTTTGGTTTCCTCGAAAATCGCGCCGGCTTCGCCATCAACCAGTCGCTGATAGCCTACGACCAGACCTCGTCCTACGGGCGCACGTTCTTCGTGGGCCTGCTCAACACCTTGCTGGTTTCGGGCCTCGGCATCGTGCTCGCCACGATCCTCGGCTTCATCATCGGCATCGCGCGGCTTTCACGCAACTGGCTCATCTCGAAGCTGGCGGCGGCCTATATCGAAATCTTTCGCAATATCCCGCTGCTGCTGCAGATCCTGTTCTGGTATTTCGCAGTGTTCCTGAATCTGCCGCCGCCGAGCGAGGCTTTGAGCCTGGGGGACGCGGTTTTCCTCACGCAGCGGGGGCTGTACCTGCCGCAGCCGATGGCCCAGAGCGGATTCGGCTGGACCGTGTTCGCGTTCCTGGCAGCCGCAGTCGCCTCCTACTTTCTCGTGCGCTGGTCGCGCCGCCGCCAGGATCGGACGGGCCAATTGTTCCCTGCGTTCATGGTGTCGCTTGCGCTGCTCATACTTGTCCCCCTCGGCGCATTCATGGTTACCGGGCGGCCGCTCGCGTGGACCGTGCCTGCGCTCGAGGGATTCAATTTCACCGGCGGCTTGTCGGTGATTCCGGAGTTGGGCGCATTGCTGGCGGCGCTCTCCATCTACACGGCGGCGTTCATCGCTGAGACCGTGCGTGCCGGCATCCTCGCGGTGTCCCACGGGCAGACGGAAGCGGCCAGCGCGCTCGGGCTCAGGCGCAGCTGGACGCTGCGGCTGGTGATCCTTCCGCAGGCGATGCGGGTGACGATTCCGCCGCTCACCAGCCAGTACCTGAACCTCACCAAGAACTCCTCGCTCGCCACGGCCATCGGCTATCCTGACCTGGTGTCGCTGTTCGCCGGCACGACGCTCAACCAGACCGGGCAGGCGGTGGAGGTGATGGCCATGACCATGGCGGTCTATCTCGCAATCAGCCTGGTGATCTCGTTCTTCATGAACTGGTATAACGCGCGCATGGCGCTGGTGGAGCGCTAGAGGCCATGGCTACCTTGCAGAAACAGGCCGACCTGCTGCCTCCCGTGGTCTCCACCGGGATTGTCGGATGGCTGCGCAAGAACCTGTTCGACACGCCGTTGAACGCGGCGCTCACGCTGCTTGCGCTCTACCTCCTCTATCTCACCGTTCCGCCCTTCCTGGAGTGGGCGCTGCTCAAGGCCGACTGGAGCGGCACGCGCAGCGCGGACTGCTCCAGAGCCGGCGCGTGCTGGGTTTTCATCGAGGTGCGCCTGAACCAGTTTATGTACGGCTTCTATCCCGTCGCGCAGCAGTGGCGCGTGAACCTCACAGTCGCGCTCCTGGTCGTTTTGGTGCTGCCGCTGTTCATCAAGCGATTCGCGCTGAAGCGCTGGCTCGCAGCCTTGATCCTCCTCGTCTATCCGGTCATCGCATTCCACCTGCTGGTCGGCGGAAGCTTCGGCCTGGTCCACGTGGAAACCAGCAAATGGGGCGGCCTCTTTCTTACCCTGGTGATCGCCGTCGTCGGCATGGTGGCCGCGCTTCCGCTCGGCATCCTGCTCGCGCTCGGTCGCCGCGCCGAGAACATGCCGGTGCTGAAGGCGTTATGCGTCGCCTTCATCGAACTGTGGCGCGGCGTTCCGCTGATCACCGTGCTGTTCATGTCCTCGGTGATGCTGCCCTTCTTCCTGCCAGAGGGTCTGAATTTCGACAAATTGCTGCGCGCCTTGATAGGTGTAGCCTTGTTTGAGGCTGCATACATGGCGGAGGTGGTGCGCGGCGGACTGCAGGGAATTCCGAAGGGCCAGTACGAGGCCGCCGATGCGCTGGGCCTGGGATACTGGAAATCGACCTTCCTCGTCACGCTGCCCCAGGCGCTCAAGCTGGTGATCCCGGGCATCGTGAACACCTTCATCGCGCTGTTCAAGGACACCAGCCTGGTGCTCATCATCGGGCTGTTCGATCTGCTGGGCAGCATTCAGGCGGCCAACTCCGACACCAACTGGCTCGGTTTTTCGGTCGAAGGCTACGTGTTCGCGGCCTGCGTCTACTGGGTTTTCTGTTTCGGAATGTCGCGCTACAGCCAGTGGCTCGAGGCGAAATTGCACACGGGTCACAAGCGCTGAGGGGTAAAAGGAGAAGGATATGACTGTCGCGCAAGCAAATGGTTCGCCGGGCTCCGACCGACCTATGATCGAGCTCCAGGGCGTGCACAAGTGGTACGACAAGTTCCACGTGCTCAAGGACATCAATCTGAGCGTCGGCTCGGGCGAGCGCATCGTCATTTGCGGGCCCTCCGGTTCGGGAAAATCGACGCTGATCCGCTGTATCAATCGCCTGGAGGAGCACCAGCGCGGCAGGATCCTGGTCGACGGGGTGGAACTCACCAGCGACCTGAAGAACATCGAGAAGGTCAGAAGCGAAGTCGGGATGGTGTTTCAGCACTTCAACCTCTTTCCCCATCTCACTGCGCTGGAGAACTGCGTACTTGCGCCGATGTGGGTGCGAAAGACGCCGCGCAAGGAAGCCGAGGAGGCCGCGATGCAGTTCCTCGAGCGCGTGCGCATTCCCGAGCAGGCGATGAAATACCCCGGCCAGCTCTCGGGCGGCCAGCAGCAGCGCGTGGCGATCGCCCGAAGCCTGTGCATGCGTCCCAAGGTGATGCTGTTCGACGAGCCGACCTCGGCCCTCGATCCGGAGATGATCAAGGAGGTGCTCGATGTCATGGTGAGCCTGGCCGAGTCGGGGATGACGATGCTGTGCGTGACCCATGAGATGGGCTTTGCGAAGACGGTGGCCAACCGCGTAATCTTCATGGACAGCGGCGAAATCATCGAGGAAAACGAGCCCGGGGCGTTCTTCACCAACCCGCAGCACGATCGCACCAAGCTCTTCCTCAGCCAGATACTCAATCACTGACGGCGGCTGGTTTAGGCATCCGGCCGGCGCGCGTTGTGGTTAACCCGCGCTCGCCCGAGCCCCGGCGCCCCGCGCTTTTGGGTATGCTTCGGACATGAACAATACCAACATGAACGGCCTCGACGCGGGCAGCCTCAACATGGGCAGTCTCAGCATGAGCAGCATCCTTATATCGACGATCGTGTATTTCGTTGCGGCCTATTTCATCAAGCGCCATCTGGTTGAAATGGGCATACCCAAGGGCATGACCCGCGGCATGGTGATATTCGTTGGCGCGGCGGTGGTCGCCTATGGCGCCGCCTACCTGGTGGGGCTGGTAGTCTCATGACGCGCCAAGCCCGGGCTAGGGGGATCGATAGGGCTTGCCCTCGCGGTACAGGCTTAGCCGCGCGCGGGCGTCTTCGCCGTGTGCTTTTTCGAACTCTGCCGACTCCAAAGCTGCCTTCTGCCATTTGACGGCATCTTCGAATCTGCCCGCTTCGGCCAGCGCGGCGGCGTAGGTGTCGAACAGGTCCGGGGCGTTCCAGCCGCTGAGATTGCAGGCGGTGCGCGCCAGTTCCACCGCGCGCCTGCCGTCGCGCCATTGCGCCTCTTTTGTCGTCGCCAGCAGCCAGGCCAGTTCGTTGAGCGCGACCGTGTCGCGTTCGTCCAGGCGGATGGCCGCGTCGAAGTCGGCAATGGCGGGCGCGTATTGGCCGAGCTTTTGCTGGCTCATGCCGCGGCGGCGTAAGGCCAGGGCGAAATCCGGCTTGCGTGCTATCGCCTGGTCCAGGTCCGCGACCGCTTGTCGGTGATCGCCTCTTCCCGCCAGGACCAGAGCGCGGCTGTAATAGGCGTAGGCGTTTGCAGGCTTGAGGCGTATCGCCTCGGTGTAATCTTGCAGGGCGCGCTCGGGCTCGCCGATGCGGGCGTAAGCGTCGCCGCGGCCCTGGTAGGCGAGCGCATACTGGGGATCGAGACGGATTGCGGCGCCATAGTCCTCGATCGAGCGCGCGTGATCGCCGATCGCGGCGTACACCGCGGCGCGGCTTTGGTGCGCCTTCGCATAGCGCGGATCCAGGCGCAGCGCCTGATCCAGATCGGTCAGTGCGCGCTCGAACCGGCGCTGCCGGATCAGGGTCCGTGCGCGAGAGAAGTACGCCTGCGCCTCGCCCGGGTCGATGCGAATGGCGGCGTCATAGTCCTGTATCGCGCGCTCGAGTTCGTTGGTCAGCTCGAAGCTGCCGCCGCGCCTGAGGTAGGCTTTTGCCGACTGCGGATCCAGTTCGATCGCCCGGCTGAAATCCGCCAGGGCACGCTCGTTCTGGCCCATGGCCTCGTAGGCCGCGCCGCGGTTGACGCGGGCCGACGACGAGTTTGCGTCGATGCGGATGGCCTCGTCCAGGTCGGCGAGGGCGCGCTCCAACTGGCCCAGGCCGGCCTGGGCGGCGCCGCGGCGCTCGTACGCCTGCGCGAGACACGGATCGAGGCCGATGGCGCGCGTGTAGTCGAGAACCGCACTGGTGTGCTGGCCCATGCGCTCGTGCAGCACGCCGCGGTCATAGTAATCGCGCGCGTTGTGCGGCGTTCGCAGCAGCAGCTGCTCGTAGTCCTGCACCGTCGGCTCGCGTTCCGGCGCGCGCCCGGCGACTACGGGCGCCGAAGGCGGTCCGGCGCAGCGCGATGCTGGTGCTTGCGCCTGGGCGGCGAGCGCGGCGCAGCCGGTGCCCAGCAGCAAAATACCTAGCCTGGAAATCATGCGCGGCATGCCGATGCCCGTTCCCTCCCGCCTTGCGGACGGTTACTATATCAGGACCAAACTCAAGTAACGGTGGAAGCGATGTCCGAAAAGGCAATGTGGACGCCCAGCCAGGCGCTGATCGAGCAGGCGAATGTCACCGCGTTTGCGCGGCAGGCGATCCGTCGCTGGAAGCTGGGATTTAACACCTATCCTGAATTCTACGATTGGAGCGTGGACCACCCGGAGCAGTTCTGGGAGTCGGTGTGGGAGTTCGGCGGCGTGGTCGCGTCGAAAAAAGGCGCGCGCGTGCTTGTCGACGGCGAGTGCATGCCCGGCGCCAAATGGTTTCCGGACGCGCGGCTCAATTTCGCCGAGAACATGCTGCGCCGGCGCGATGCGACCGATGCCATGGTTTTCTGGGACGAGACGGGCCTGCGCCGCCGCATGAGCTATGCCGAGCTGTACGCCGAAGTCTCGCGCGTGGCGCAGGCGATGCGCGCCGAGGGGCTCGCGCCCGGCGACCGCGTCGCCGCCTTCATGCCGAATATGCCGGAGACGGCGGTACTCGCGCTGGCGGCGATCTCGATCGGCGCGGTGTGGTCGTCCTGCTCGCCCGATTTCGGCACCGACGGCGTGCTCGACCGCTTCGGCCAGACCGAGCCCAAGCTGCTGTTCACCGCGGACGGTTATCTCTATAACGGCAAGACGCACGACTCGCTCGCGCGGGTGCGCGAGATCGCGGCCAAGCTGCCGAGCGTGCGTCGCGTCGTGGTGGTGCCGCATCTGAGGGAAAAGCCCGACACCTCGGGCATTGGCATTGCGCGGCGCTACGCCGACTGGATCGCGCCTTATGCGCCGGGGGCGATCGCGTTCGAGCAGCTGACCTTCGACCATCCGCTCTACATCCTGTTCACTTCGGGTACCACCGGCAAGCCCAAGTGCATCGTCCACGGCGCCGGCGGCACCCTGCTCTCCGCGCTCAAGACCTACAAGCTGCAGTTCGACGTGCGTCCGCTGGACCGGTTCTTCTACTACACCACCTGCAACTGGGTGATGTGGAACCTGCTGTTCCAGGGCCTGCTGGCCGAGGCGAGCATCATGCTCTACGACGGTTCGCCCTTTGCGCGCGACGCGGCGATCCTGTTCGACTACTGCGACGCCGAGCGATTCACCCAATTCGGCACTTCGGCCAAGTTCATCGACGCCATCGCCAAGCGCGGCCTGAAACCGGGCAAGACGCACAGCCTCGCCTCGGTGCGCACCATCATTTCCACCGGCTCGCCGCTGGTGCCGGAGAGCTACGACTACGTCTACCGCGAGGTGAAGCGCGACGTCTGCCTGTCGTCGATATCAGGCGGCACCGACATCATGGGCTGTTTCGCCGACGCCAATCCCATCCTGCCGGTGTACCGCGGTGAATTGCAGTGCCGCAGCCTTGGCATGAAGGTCGAGGTCTGGGACGAGGATGGCCGCGCGCTCGTGGGCGAGAAGGGCGAGCTCGTCTGCACCAGGCCGTTCCCGTCCATGCCCGTAGGCTTCTGGAACGACCCCGGCGGCAAGCGCTATCACTATGCCTATTTCGCGCGCTATCCGAACGTATGGTGCCATGGCGACTACTGCGAGCTCACCGAGCGCGGAACCATGATCGTCTACGGGCGCTCGGATGCGACCCTGAATCCCGGCGGCGTGCGTATAGGCACGGCCGAAATCTACGCCCAGGTCGAGAAAATCGACGCGGTGGAGGAGGCGGTCGCAATCGGCCAGCTGTGGCCGCCCGAGCGGCCGAGCGACACGCGCGTGGTGCTGTTCGTCAAGCTGCGCGAGGGGCTCGCGCTCGATGCCGAGCTGGAGGCGCGCATCCGCCGCCAGATCCGCGATAACACCACGCCGCGCCACGTGCCGGCGCGCATCGTGCAGGTGCCTGACATCCCGCGCACCAAGAACGGCAAGGTGGTGGAGCTCGCGGTGAAGGCGATGGTGCACGGCATGGTTGTGACGCACACCGACGCCCTCGCCAATCCGGAAGTGCTGGCGCTGTTCCGGAACATGCCCGAGCTGGCGGTATGAGAACGCGCCACCCTAGCCGCTTCTAAGCGCCGCCTCCGAACCGTAGTAGTTGATTGTGCTTTCGGTGTTGTCGGCGTCAGGCGGCAATCGCGGCCGGTCGCATCCCCGCAGCGCGGGGCCCCTGCTCCCTGCTCATGCCGCCGCCTCCGAACCGCAGTCGTTTGATTGTCCTTGGGTGTTGTCGGCGTCAGGCGGCACTTGCGGTCGGTCGCATCCCCGCAGCGCGGGGCCCCTGCTCCCTGCTCATGCCACCGCCTCCGAACCGTAGTGCCTGATTGTGTTTTCGGTGTTGTCGGCGTCAGGCGGCAATCGCGGCCGGTCGCATCCCCATTGCATGGGGCCCCTGCTCCCTGCTCATGCCGCCGCTTTCTTCTTCCCCAACACCGCTTTGAGGTACTGCCCGGTGTAGCTCGCCGGGTTCTCGGCCACGTCCTCGGGCGTGCCCTGCGCGATGATGCGCCCGCCGCCGTCGCCGCCCTCGGGGCCGAGGTCGATGACCCAGTCGGCGGTCTTGATCACATCGAGATTGTGTTCGATCACCACCACGCTGTTGCCATGATCGCGCAGGCGGTGCAGCACGTGCAGCAGCAGATCGATGTCTTTGAAGTGCAGTCCGGTGGTGGGCTCGTCCAGGATGTACAGCGTGCGTCCGGTGTCGCGCTTCGAGAGTTCCAGCGACAGCTTCACCCGCTGCGCCTCGCCGCCGGAGAGCGTGGTCGCCGACTGGCCGAGTTCGACGTAGCCCAGGCCGACATCGAGCAGGGTATTCAGCTTGCGCGCGACGATGGGTACGGCGCTGAAAAACTCGTGCGCCTGTTCCACCGTCATCTTCAACACCTCGTACACATTCTTGCCCTTGTACTGCACTTCCAGCGTTTCGCGGTTGTAGCGCTTGCCGTGGCAGACATCGCAGGGCACGTAGATATCCGGCAGGAAGTGCATTTCCACCTTGAGCACGCCGTCGCCCTGGCAGGCTTCGCAGCGCCCGCCCTTGACGTTGAAGGAGAAGCGCCCTGGCCCGTAGCCGCGCTCGCGCGCGGCGGGCACGCCGGCGAACAGTTCGCGGATCGGCGTGAATAGCCCTGTGTAGGTGGCGGGATTCGAGCGCGGCGTGCGCCCGATCGGGCTCTGGTCGACGCTGATCACTTTGTCGAAAAATTCCAGTCCGTCGACCGATTCGTGCGCCGCGGGCTCGCCGCTGCTGCCGTAGAGGTGCTGGGCCACGGCGCGGTAGAGAGTGTCGTTCACCAGCGTCGATTTGCCCGAACCGGACACGCCGGTGACGCAGACGAACAGGCCCAGCGGCAGTTCCAGGTTCACGTGCTTGAGGTTGTTGCCGCTGGCGCCGGAAAGGCGCAGCACGCGCGCCTTGTCAAAGCGGTGGCGGCGTTTCGGCATGGGGATTTCCAGGCGCCCCGCCAGATACTTGCCGGTGAGCGAGGCCGGGTTGTGCATGATTTGCTGCGGCGTGCCCTCGGCAACGAGCTTGCCGCCATGCTCGCCCGCGCCCGGACCCATGTCGACCACGTGGTCTGCGCAAAGGATCGCCTCTTCGTCGTGCTCGACCACGATCACCGTGTTGCCGAGATCACGCAGGTGCTTGAGCGTATCGAGCAGCCGCCCGTTGTCGCGCTGGTGCAGGCCGATCGAGGGCTCGTCCAGCACATACATGACGCCGGTGAGGCCGGAACCGATCTGGCTCGCGAGCCGTATGCGTTGCGCTTCGCCGCCGGAGAGGCTATCGGCCGAGCGGTCGAGCGAAAGGTAGTCCAGGCCGACGTTATTGAGGAAGGAAAGGCGCGAGGCGATTTCCTTCACGATTCTGTCGGCGATCGCGGCTTTGTGGCCGGGCAGCGTCAGCTCCTGGAAAAATGTGAGGCCGCGCTTGAGCGGCAGGGCGCTCACTTCGAAAATCGCCTTATCCCCGATTTTCACATTGCGCGCCTCGGTGCGCAGCCGCGTGCCGTCACAGGCCGGGCAGGGTTTGCTGTTCAGATATTTCGCCAATTCTTCGCGCACCACGATGGAATCGGTTTCGCGGTAGCGGCGCGCGAGGTTCGGGATCACGCCCTCGAAGTCGTGCTCGCGTATGACGGTGCGCCCGCGCTCGGAGAGGTAGGAGAAGGCGATCTTTTCCTTGCTGCCGTAGAGCACGATGTCCTGCGCCGTTTGCGGCATGCGATCGAACGCAGCCTCGACGTCGAAGGAGAAGTGCCCGGCGAGGCTGGTGAGCATCTGGAAGTAAAACTGGTTGCGCCGGTCCCAGCCCTTGATTGCGCCGCTGGCAAGCGACAGATGCGGGTGCGCGACCACACGTCGTGGATCGAAGAACTCGATTGAGCCCAGGCCGTCGCATTCGGGGCAGGCACCCAGGGGGTTGTTGAAGGAGAACAGGCGCGGTTCCAGTTCGGCCAGGGAATAACTGCACGCCGGGCAGGCGAACTTGGCCGAGAACAAGTGCTCCTCGCCGGTATCGGTTTCCACGGCGATGGCGCGGCCGTCGGCGTGGCGCAGGGCCGTTTCGAAAGACTCGGCCAGGCGTTGCTTCAGTTCCGGCCTGACTTTGAGCCGGTCCACCACCACGTCGGTGGTGTGCTTGACGTTTTTGGACAGCTTGGGCAGGGCATCGATGTCGTAGATCTTGCCGTCCACGCGCAGGCGAACGAAGCCTTGCGCGCGCAACTCGGCAAACAGGTCCGCTTGCTCGCCCTTTCTGCCGGCGACGACGGGCGCGAGGATCATCAGCTTGGTGTCTTCGGGCAGGGCGAGGACGTGGTCGACCATTTGCGCCACCGACTGCGCTTCCAGCGGCAGCGCGTGCTCAGGGCAGTAGGGTGTGCCGACGCGGGCATACAGCAGCCGCAGGTAGTCGTGGATCTCGGTCACCGTGCCGACGGTGGAGCGCGGATTGTGGCTGGTGGCCTTCTGCTCGATGGCGATCGCGGGCGACAGGCCCTCGATCAGGTCGACGTCGGGCTTTTCCATGAGCTGCAGGAACTGGCGCGCGTAGGCCGACAGCGATTCGACGTAGCGGCGCTGGCCCTCGGCGTAGAGCGTATCGAACGCAAGCGACGATTTTCCCGAGCCCGACAGTCCGGTGATCACGATCAGCCGGTTGCGCGGCAGGTCGAGGCTCAGGTTCTTCAGATTGTGCGTGCGTGCGCCGCGTACCCTGATTTGATTCATTGCATAGTGGCCCTTGGTGTCGGGCGCAGATTCAAACCTGCTAATATACGAGATTCCGCTACCACTACGCCAATTTCATTTTATGTCGCCTGTTTCCCCCGATCGCATGTCCCCCCTGGAAATCCGTGCAAGCCTTTCTCTTGCCTCGATATTTGCCCTGCGGATGCTGGGGTTGTTCCTGATCCTGCCGGTATTCGCGGTGTACGCCGCGCACCTCGACGGCGGTGATAACCACACCCTGGTAGGCATTGCGCTTGGCGCCTATGGCTTGACTCAGGGCATGCTGCAGATTCCCTATGGCATGGCCTCCGACAGATATGGCAGGAAGCGCGTGATCATCATCGGTCTGGTGCTGTTTGCGCTCGGCAGCTTCCTTGCCGCGGTGGGCGGCAGTATCCACCTCATCATCGCCGGCCGGGCGATGCAGGGTGCGGGAGCGATCTCGGCGCCGGTGATGGCGTTTCTCGCCGACATGACGCGCGAGCAGCACCGCACCAAGGCGATGGCGCTGGTGGGCTCGAGCATAGGCTTGATGTTCGCCCTGTCTCTGGTCGGCTCGCCCCTGCTTTACCGCTACATCGGCATGGGCGGCATCTTCGTCCTGACCGGTGTGCTGGCGCTGATCGCGATCTGGGTGGTGGTCAGCGTGGTGCCGCGGGAACTCGCGGCGAAAATCGACGGCGAGGAACACATCGAGCCGGCCCGCTTCGGCGACGTTCTCAGGAACCCGCATCTGCTGCGCCTCAACTTCGGCATTTTCTCGCTGCACGCGGTGCAGATGGCGATTTTCGTGGTGGTACCGCTGGCGCTGATCAGCGCAGGCGGCATTCCGGTCAGCGAGCATTGGAAGATCTATCTGCCGGTTGTGCTGGGGTCTTTCGTCCTGATGGTGCCGGCGATCTTCTACGCCGAGAAGAAGGATGCGATCAAGCCGATATTCCTCGCCAGCATCGGGCTGATGGCGGCGGTGCAGCTGGGATTTGCGTTTTCCTTGCACAATTTCACTGCGCTTGTCATCCTCCTGCTGGGCTTCTTCGTTGCGTTCAATATACTGGAGGCGAGCCTGCCGTCGCTGGTATCGCGCACCGCGCCGGTGAGCGCGAAAGGGGCGGCCCTGGGGGTGTACAACACCACCCAGTCGCTGGGTCTGTTCGTCGGCGGCGCGGCGGGCGGCTGGTTGATGCAGCATCACGGGCGCGCGCCGGTGTTCATGTTCGGCGCGGCGCTGATCGCGTTATGGGGGATAGCCGCCGCCGGCATGCGTGTGCCGCAGCGCGCGCGCCGGGACGGCGCAGGCACAGTCGGTGGCGCTGCGCTGAGAGACGGGGCGGCCAGGTAGCGTCGGATAGAAAATAAACAAGGAGACTTGAAATGGCATCGGTCAACAAAGTGATAATCGTAGGCAACCTGGGCAAAGACCCCGAGACCCGCTTCCTGCCGGACGGCAAAGCGGTGTGCAACTTCTCGGTGGCAACCACCGATACCTGGAAGGACAAGGCCAGCGGAGAGAAGAAGGAGGCGACCGAATGGCACCGGGTTTCCAGCTTCGGCCGGCTCGCCGAAATCTGCGGCGAATACCTGAAAAAGGGCAGCCAGGTCTACATCGAGGGCAAGCTGCGCACGCGCAAATGGCAGGACAAGGAAGGCCAGGACCGCTATACCACCGAGATCATGGCCGACGCCATGCAGATGCTAGGCTCCAGGAGCGGCATGGGCGGGGGTGACTCGCGCGCCGAGACGCGCGAGTCCTCTGCGGCTAGCGAATCCAGGCCGGCGAAAAAGCCCGCCGGTCAGTTCCAGGACATGGACGACGACATACCCTTTTAGCGCCAGCTGTTGTCTTTGAACCCGCCTCCGCAACCGAGGCCCAGGGGTGCGCTTATAGACTGTTGAAATATCAGGGTTTGCCCACATATTATGAATGGGGAAATCCTGCATTTCCGCTATAATTGCTCCCTTTTTCGTTTGCCGGAGGGCATTGTGCCTATCTACGAATATCGTTGCTCGTCTTGTGGATTCCAGAAAGAGTATCTGCAGAAAGTGAGCGATCCCCTGTTGCGCGTCTGTCCTGAATGCAGCAAAGAGACTTTCGGCAAGATGCTTACCGCTGCCGGTTTTCAGTTGAAAGGCGGTGGCTGGTATGCGACCGACTTCAAGAACAGCGGCGCCAAACCGGCGTCCGCCAACGCGGGCAAGAGCGGCGCGGCGAGCAAGTCCGAGAGCAGCGCCGCGACTGCGGGTGAGGCCAAAGGCGAGAGCAAGGGCGAGAGCAAGACGGAAGCCAAGCCTGCCGCAGCCGCAGCCGCGGCGCCCGCTGCCACAGCGAGTACCACCAAAGCTGAATGAAGAAATACCTTATCACCGGGCTGCTGATCTGGATTCCCCTGGTCATCACCATCTGGGTGCTCAAACTCGTGGTCGACACGCTCGACCAGACCCTGCTGCTGCTGCCGCACGCGCTGCGCACCGAGAGCTGGCTCGGCTTCCACATGCCGGGCATGGGGGTGCTGCTGACGCTAATGATCGTGCTGCTCACCGGGGTGATCACGGCGAATTTCATCGGCCAGCGCCTGGTGCACTGGTGGCACGAAGTCCTGCACCGCATTCCGGTGGTGAGTTCGATCTACTCCAGCGTGAAGCAGGTGAGCGATACCCTGTTTTCCTCCAGCGGCGAGGCGTTCCGCAAGGCGCTGCTGGTGCAATGGCCGCGCGAAGGCATGTGGACCATAGGCTTTCTCACCGGCGTGCCCGGCGGCGATGTCACCCGGCACCTGCAAGGTGACTACGTCAGCGTTTATGTGCCGACTACGCCCAACCCGACCGGCGGTTACTTTGTGATGATGCTGCGCAAGGACGTGATCGAACTCGACATGAGCGTGGATACGGCGCTCAAGTACGTCATCTCCATGGGGGTGGTCTCGCCGAATGGAAACGGCAAGCGAAAAAAGGCAACGCTACCCCGGTAATGTGCAATAGGTAATGGGTGATGCCGAGTCACCCATTACCCATTTCTCATCACATGTCACCGATTACTATGCGCACACACTATTGCGGGCTGGTCAGCACCGCCCAGCTCGATGAGACCGTCACCCTCTGCGGCTGGGTCAACACCCGCCGCGATCACGGCGGCGTGATTTTCATCGATTTACGCGACCGCGAGGGCATGGTGCAGATCGTGTGCAATCCGACGCGACCGGAAGTATTCGCGGTGGCGGAAAAGATCCGCAACGAATTCGTCATCCGGGTGTCGGGCAAGGTGATCCGGCGCGAGCCGGCGCTGGTGAATCCGAAACTCAAGAGCGGCGAGATCGAGGTGCTGTGCCATGAGCTGGAGATCCTCAATCCCGCGGTCACTCCGCCGTTCCAGCTCGATGAAGACAACTTGTCGGAGACCACGCGCCTGACGCATCGCGTGATCGATCTGCGCCGACCGCAGATGCAGGCGAACCTGCGCCTGCGCTACAAGGTGGCGATGGCGGTGCGCCGCTATCTGGACGAGGCAGGGTTCATCGACATCGAGACGCCGATGCTCGCCAAGTCCACCCCCGAGGGCGCGCGCGACTACCTGGTGCCCTCGCGCGTGCACGCCGGCATGTTCTTCGCGCTGCCGCAGTCGCCGCAGCTGTTCAAGCAAATGCTGATGATTGCCGGTTTCGACCGCTATTACCAGATCACCAAGTGCTTCCGCGACGAGGACCTGCGCGCCGACCGCCAGCCCGAATTCACCCAGGTCGATATAGAGACTTCGTTCCTGGCGGAGGCAGAGATCCGCGCCATCATGGAAGCGCTGATGCGCAGCGTGTTCAAGCACGCCCTGGGCGTGGACCTGCCCGATCCGTTTCCGGTCATGGCTTACGCCGAGGCGATGGCACGCTACGGCTCGGACAAGCCGGACCTGCGCGTGGCGCTGGAATTCACCGAACTCACCGATATCATGAAAGAGGTCGAGTTCAAGGTGTTCTCCGCTCCGGCGAAGACTCCCGGCGGACGCGTCGCCGGTTTGCGCATTCCCGGCGGCGGCGCGCTCACCCGCGGCGAAATCGACGCCTATACCCAGTTCGTCGGCATCTATGGTGCCCGGGGTCTCGCCTATATCAAGGTCAACGAGGTCGCAAAGGGCCGCGAGGGCCTGCAGTCGCCGATCGTGAAGAATCTTTCCGATGCGGCGCTCACCGCCATCGTCGAGCGCTCCGGCGCCAAGGACGGCGATCTCATATTCTTCGCCGCCGACAAGGCGAAAGTCGTCAACGATGCCCTGGGGGCGCTGCGGGTGAAGATCGGCCACGAAAAAGGCTATGCCGTCGCCGGCTGGAAGCCGCTGTGGGTGGTGGATTTTCCGATGTTCGAGTACGACGAAGAGGCCAAGCGCTGGGTCGCCATGCACCATCCGTTCACCGCGCCCAAGGACGGGCACGAGGACTACCTCGCGACAGATCCTTCCAAGGCGATCGCCAAAGCCTATGACATGGTGCTGAACGGATCGGAGATCGGCGGCGGTTCGGTGCGTATCCATCGCGAGGAAGTGCAGTCCAAGGTGTTCCGCGCCCTCGCCATCGACGCGGAGGAGGCGAAGCTGAAATTCGGCTACCTGCTCGATGCGCTGCAGTACGGCGCTCCGCCCCACGGCGGCATCGCCTTCGGCCTGGACCGCATTGTCGCCATGATGGCGGGCACCGAATCGATACGCGACGTCATCGCCTTCCCCAAGACGCAGCGCGCCCAGGATTTGCTGACCCAGGCGCCCAGCCCCGTCGACGAAAAGCAGCTGCGCGAGCTGCACATCCGCCTGCGGCAGCAGGAAAAGGCCTAGCACGGGCGCAGGGTGGCGCAGGCGAAACAATTCGTTTCGGCTTTCCTCGCGCTATGCCTTGTTGCGGCCGGCGCATCGGCCTGGGCCGACCGCGCTGCGGCTATTGGCGAAATTCCGATCGCAGCCCTGCCTGGGGAAGCGCGCGCGGTGCTGGCGTTGATCAAAGCAGGCGGGCCGTTTGCCTACGCCAAGGACGGCAGTGTGTTCGGCAACCGCGAACGGCTGTTGCCGCCGCGCAGCCGCGGCTACTATCGCGAATACACGGTTCCGACGCCGGGGGCGCGCGACCGCGGCGCACGTCGCATCGTCGCCGGCAGCGGCGCCTCGGGCGACGTGCGCACTTCGGGCGAGTACTATTACAGCAACGACCATTACAATTCATTCAGGCGCATTCGTGAGTAAATCCCTGGAACAACTGCTCAAGGACAAGGCCAAGGCCGGCGTCTATCTGACCGGGCCGGATACGAGGCTTATCGCCGAAGCCGCGCAGTCCGCGGGACTCGCGCTGTGGCGTGTCGACATCGGCCGCGTGCACGACAAGCAGGGCTTCACCGCCCTGGTGGCCAAGGCGCTCGCTTTCCCCGAATGGTTCGGCGGCAACTGGGACGCTTTCGAAGACTGCCTCGGCGACCTTTCCTGGCATCCGGCGCCGGGCTACGTGTTGCTCCTGGAGCATGGCAAGCATTTCGGTGCAGGCCACAAGCAGGAGTTCGTCACCGCGGTGGAGGTGCTCGACGGCGTCGCGGAATATTGGCAGGGGCAGGGCAAGCCGTTCTGGGCGATCGTCAGCGGCCCTGAGGGTTGGGATGCGGGATTGCCGGCATTGCCGGTAGCCTGATCTTGTTCTTGTCATTCCGAGGACGCAGTCCGAGGAATCTGCTTTTGGAGTGTAAAAAGCAGATTCCTCCCCCAAGGGGACTTCCTCCGGGGCGTCGCTTTGCTCGGAATGACATTTATCCATGACGTCGAGTTTCAAAATCCCCCGCTCCGTCCTGGTGGTGATTTACACCACCGACCTGCAAGTGCTCATGCTGGAGCGCGCCGGCTGGTCCGGTTTCTGGCAATCGGTCACGGGCAGCATAGACCACGAAGACGAGCCGTTGATCGAGACCGCAGCGCGCGAAGTGCTGGAGGAAACCGGCATCGATACCTCGCACTACCGGCTGGAAGACTGGGGCATCGAAAGAAACTTCGAGATCTTCAAAAGGCATCGCAGCCGCTATGCACCCGGGGTGACGCATAACCTGGAACATGTATTCGGCCTGGAACTGCCCGCGATCGTGCCGGTGCGGATGGAGCCGTCCGAGCACCTGCGTTACAAATGGCTGCCGTGGAAAGAGGCGGCCGAGCGCACGCCGTCGTGGACTAATCGCGACGCCATCCTGTTGCTGCCGCACAAACGCGGTAACGCTTAAGAGGAACGGGCACGGCGCGGAATTTTACACAAGATCGCCGATTGCGCGCGGATGGGTTCTTCATTCGCGCGAAAATCACTGTTGCGGTTAACACCACAAAAAGCGTGAGGGTTTTATCCAAGATCGCTGATTGCGCACGGATGTGCTTTTCATCCGTGCGCAATCAGCGATCCGCGCGGACGGGCCGCCGTCCGCGCAAGCGCGAACGCTGCGGTTTGATGTGTCGCTAAAGGTCGATCGGTCCTGGGGTAGCAGCCATTGCGCGCTGCGCGCGCCAACCGTGCTTTTGGTACGGAGGTGAAGCGCGTCCGTACCAAAAGCACGGTTATGGATAAAAGCAAAGACGCCTTAGCGTTGTTCGAATATTCGATTCCAACACTGCCGCGGCCGGGCGCGCGACTTGAGTCGTGACTGTGGTTCCGAGTCTGCCGATTCAGGCGTAGGCGAGGCAATTCTCGCAGACGCTGCCGCGCACGTCCTTTTTGAGGTGCGCTTCGCGTAGTTTCACGAATGCCGGCGCGTGCCACGCGTCCATGAACGATTGCTCGGTCAGGTCGCCCATGCTCCAATTCGCGGTGGCGTCGAAGCAGCAGGCTGAGAGCTTGCCATCGGCTGTGACGTGGCCCTCGGTGAATGCCGACCAGCAGGGCAGGGGCTCGCGCAAGGCGCCGATTCTCCCCTGGTTGCCGGCGCTGGGGCGATAGCCGAGTTCGGCCTCGCGCTCGGCGGCAAAGTCTCCCCCCGAGTACAAGGGGAGCCAGTAGTGCTCATCGACATAGGGGACCACGCGTTCGGCCAGCAGCGTTTCCATTCCGGCCTGCTGCTCGCCGTCGTAGCGGATGGAGGAGGCATACAGCCCGGTGTCGTAGCCGTGCGCCTGCCGCAGATCCCACGCGGCCTCGATGTTCTTCAGCGCCCAGCTAAACATCCTGCCCGACACTCCCATGAGGCGCTCGAATTGCGCCCTGTCCGTGGCGTTGACCGACCACTTGAGCGAGTCCAGTCCGGCTTTCATGCAAGCCTCGACTGCATCCGGAAAGGCAAGCGAAGCGTTGGAGGTGAGGAACACATAGGGCATCGCCAGCTCGCGTTTGAGATAGCGGATGCACTCGATCAGCAAGCGCGGGCCCATGAAGGGCTCGCCCAGGTGAAACACGCCGATTTCCTCCACGCCGGCAATCCGCATTTCCAGCGTGATGCGCCGGAACAGGTCGAAATCCATGTCCCGTTTGGGCTGGACCTCGCGTCGGTGGAGGGCGCAGTAGCCGCAACGGTAGTTGCAGCGCGGCGATATCTCTATTTTTACGCTCTTCGGAGCAGGCGGCGCCGCCATCATGTATTCTGGCGGTATCCTGGTTACCGCGTCGATTCTGTCAGTAATCACGCCGATCTCATGTTTCAGCCGCTGCTGCGGATCGACCGATGCTAGGGGAAACGACGCCCGCCGCGTTTGACGTGGGTCAAGGAAGACCCCGCCCCGCCCAGACATGTGGGGAGCGTACTCTTGCGGCGGGGGCGTCACGCCGTCCATAATGAGCGCCTGTCCGGAAAGCTGCCGTGAATGCCATGAATAAACCGCTGGATTTGAAGGTCGAGTCGGGGCGCAGCGAGCGCACCGATTACGTGCTCTCGCGCACCGACAAGTATTTCACCAAGACGCGCCAGATCGTGGATAAGTTCGGCGACAAGAACGTGAGCTACGGTGTGTTCCTGCGCCGCGGCACCATATGCGCCATCAATCCGGCGCTGGAAATTCTCCGCGAATACTATCCGCAGGACGCGGAGCCGCTCAAGATCACGCGGCTGTATGAGGAGGGCGCCTTCGTTCCCGATCAAAAGCCCATATTCACTTATACCGGCTCCTTCTCCGCGCTGGCCGAACTCGAGACCCTGGTCCTGCGCCGCGTAGGCACCGCCTGCGTCTCCGCCTACAACGCCTACAAGATGGCGGCCGATCTGCCCAAGGTCGCTTTCATCGACATGCACGCGCGCCACGCCTGCGGCGACGACATGTCGAATCTGGCGGCTTACGGCGCTGCGGTCGGCAGCCGCATCGCCAAGCTCTCCGGGGCGATCGGCTTCATCGGCGGCTCGCAGGACCTGACCGCGCATTTCTACGGAATGGAGGCCGGGGTGGGCACCATGCCGCACGCCATCGTCGGCTATGCCGGCTCTACGCTGAGGGCGGCGCAAATGTACGCCGAGACCCATCCGCAGGACAACCTCACCGTGCTGGTCGATTATTGCGCGCGCGAATTCAGCGACGCGCTCGATGTCTGCCGCTGGTGGTACAACGACGTGCTGCCATCCGAGCCGGCGAGCGCGCGCAAGCTGGCGTTTCGCATCGACACGCATGGAGAGCGCTATGCCGAGGGACTGGACTACGAGCAGTCGGTCGAGCTCGTCGCCGACTGGCTGCACGTGCTCAACGAGTTCGAGGCAGTGCGCGCGGTGATGGGCGAGGAAGCCTATGACTCGGACACGCTCAACATCGTCAAGGACCGGGTGCGCAAGGTGCTGTTCGGCACCGGGGTGTCGGTGGCGAGCGTTATCAAGATGCGCGAGACCCTGGATGCCGCCGGGTTCAATTCGGCGCGCATCGTCGCTTCGAGCGGATTCACCCCGTTCAAATGCAAGATGTTCGGCCACGCGCGCGCTCCGGTGGACGTGATCGGTACCGGTTCCTTTATCCCGGAGGCTTTCGGCGAGACCTTCGCCACCGCCGACATTTTCATGTACGACGGCAAATTTCTGATCAAAGTCGGCCGCGAGAAGCTGTTTCAGGGCCTTAAACCCTAATCAGAATCCGCCCTAAACAATCAGCGTGGCTTCGGCGATGAAAAGGCCCCGTCCTACGATCAAGGGGGGTGCACCCCCCTTGACAATCCCCCGCGCACGCAGCCAAGCCATTTTTTCGTATGCCGCGCTCGACTTGCAAGTGATTGAGTCCAGCTCCGGCGATGGCCTCATTGGGGCCGAGTGATATTGCAATGAAGCTGCGGCTCGCCACCTACAACATCCACAAGGGATTTTCGCACTTCAACCGGCGCATGATGGTGCACGAGCTGCGCCATCATCTGCGCCTGCTCGATGTGGACCTGGTGTTTCTGCAGGAAGTGCAGGGCGAGCACGCGCATCACGCTCGCGACGTCCTCAACTGGCCGGTGGAGCCGCAGTACGAGTTCCTCGCCGACGAGGTGTGGGGCGACTACGCCTACGGCCGCAATGCGGTCTACGACCACGGCCACCACGGCAACGCCATACTCAGCCGCTTTCCCATCGTCAGCGCGGAGAACCAGGATGTGTCCGCCCACCGCTTCGAACAGCGCGGCATGCTTCATTGCGAAATCGCGATTGGCAAGTCGCCCCTGCATTGCCTGTGCGTGCACTTCGGCCTGTACGAGCGCGGACGCAGGCGCCAGTTGTCGGCGCTGACCGAGCGTATACGGCGCCTGGTGCCGGCGGATGCGCCATTGATCGTCGCCGGCGATTTCAACGACTGGCGCAATTCCGCCGGGCGCTCGCTGGTGGCCGAGCTCGATCTGAAGGAGGTGTTCCGCGACCAGCGCGGCCGGCCGGCGCGCACCTACCCGAGCACCTTGCCGCTGCTGCGCCTGGACCGAATCTATGCGCGCGGTTTCGACGTGCGCCATGCCGAGGTGCATCACGGCCTGCCCTGGTCGCGCATCTCCGACCACGCCGCGCTGAGCGTCGAGCTCGAACTGCGATGACGCTGGATTTCTCGGAAGGCAACAAGCTGCAGTTGCTCACCAATGGCAGGGGCTATTTTCCCGCGCTGCAGCGCGCGATCGATGCGGCGCAAAGCGAAATCTACCTGGAGACCTATATTTTCGCCGACGATGCCACCGGCCATCGCATCGCCGGGGCGCTGGTGCGCGCGGCCGATCGCGGCGTGAAGGTGCACGTGCTCGTCGACGGCTTCGGCTCCAAGGGCATGTTCGAGCAGACGCGCAACCTGCTCGACGCGGCCGACATCGACGTGCTGATCTTCGGCCCCAAGACTTCGCCCCTGACCTTGCGGCGCAACCGCCTGCGGCGCCTGCACCGCAAGCTCGTGGTGGTGGACGCCCGCGTGGCTTTCGTCGGCGGCATCAATATCATCGACGATATGCATACGCCGCGCCATACGCCGCCGCGCTACGACTACGCCGTGCGCATCGAGGGGCCGCTGGTGGCGCGCGTGCTGGATCAGACCGAACGTCTGTGGCGGCGCGTCGCCTGGGCGAGCCTGCAGCGCAGCGCGCAGCGGCATGCGCCTGTCCATGCTGCCGTGTGCGGCACCCAGCGTGCCGTGCTGGTGGTGCGCGACAATCTCCGCCATCGCTCCGACATCGAAGACGCCTACCTCGACGCGATCCGCGCGGCGCACAAGGAAGTCATCATCGCCAACGCCTATTTCTTCCCCGGTGCGCGCTTCCGCCATGCGCTGCGCTCGGCGGCCGGACGCGGCGTGCGCGTAGTCCTGCTGCTGCAGGGCAAGGTCGAATACGTGCTGCTGCACTACGCCTCGCGCGCGCTGTACGGTTCGCTGCTCGACGCCGGGGTGGAGATTTACGAATATCACAAGAGTTTCCTGCACGCGAAAGTCGCGGTGATCGACAAGCGCTGGGCGACGGTGGGCTCCTCCAACATCGATCCGTTCAGCCTGATGCTGGCACGCGAGGCCAATGTCGTCGTCGATGACGTGCATTTCTCGCAGGAGATACGCCGCAGCCTGCTCGACCATATGAAAGTCGGCGCGAGGGTGGTGGCGAAACGCATGTGGCATCGCCAGCCGCTGTGGCGGCGCCTGCTCATCTGGAGCGCCTACGGCTTCACCCGGCTGCTGATGGGCGTGGCCGGCTACGGCGGAAAGCGTTAGCGTGAAACTCAAGCCCGAGGACCTGGAACGGATCAGCGCGCTCACGCTGGCGCACTACAACGAGCGCGCCGGCGATTTCTTCGAAGGCACGCGCGACCACGACGTCAGCCAGAACATCGCCGCACTGCTCGAGCACATCGAGGGCGAGCCGCCGTACACGATACTCGATTTCGGCTGCGGACCCGGCCGCGATCTGAAGACGTTTTCGGATCTGGGCCACACTGCAATAGGGCTGGACGGCGCCGCGCAGTTCGTGGAAATGGCGCGTGCCTACAGCGGCTGCGAAGCATGGCTGCAGGATTTTCACAAACTCGACCTGCCGCATGAGCGCTTCGACGGCGTCTTCGCCAATGCCTCGCTGTTCCACGTTGCCGCACAGGAGCTGCCGCGCGTTTTGCGCGATCTGCACGCCACGCTGAAGCCGGGCGGGGTGCTGTTCAGCTCGAACCCGCGCGGTCGCAACGAAGAAGGCTGGAACCGCGGGCGTTACGGCGCATATCACGATCTCGCCGCATGGCGCAGCCATGTCTCAGGGGCGGGATTCGTCGAGTTGACTCATTATTACCGGCCGCCCGGCTTGCCGCAGGAGCAGCAGCCCTGGTTGGCAAGCGTGTGGCGTAAACCCGCTCCGGGCGCGGCGAACCATAGTCCCGATGCCTTGTCTACCATGGAGCAAGACAGTTCAGTTTCGAAAAAATGGGAAGCCATGCAACTCAATGATCCTGTAGGTACGCTGGACCGCGCATTCGCCGATTTGGCATTTAATTCGAAAGAGATTGTCATGGGGCTGCACTGGGACCCTCCGGAAGAAGGCGTGACTGCCGACGCCGCGGATCTGGATGCGCTGTGCGTGCTGTTCGACGCACAAGGCCGTGCGCTGGAGACTGTTTATCCCAGCCGCACGCGCAATGCCAATGGCAGCGTCATCCATACCGGAGACTCGCAAACCGGGGCGAGCGAGTGGGATGATGAAAGTATTTTTGCCTTCCTGGACGCTTTGCCGGAGGCGGTTGCAGCGCTCGCGTTTGTTGTGGTCAGTACCACTGGCCGCGCTTTCAGCGAGGTTCGCGGCGCGCGTTGCCACCTGAGCGATCGATTCACGGAGCACGCATGGGTCCGGCTCGAACTGACCTCCCTCGACGGGCATGCGCCGCATTGCGTCGCCGCTTTGCGGCGCGGTCCGGCTGGCTGGGAAATATCCGCGGCCGCAGATATGGTCAATGACGAACTTATGGCGGAGCTGCAGTCGCTGGTCACGCGCGGGAAGATCAGCGCCAACCAGTGAGCGTGATCTGGCGCAGCGTCCAGCGCAGACAGAGGGTGCAGCCCCGGCTCAGTCCGCGTCGGGCTTGCGCCGCCGGAACATGCCGACCCCGGACATATGCATCACCAGTTCGCCGTGCTGGTTGTATATCTCCGAGCGCGAACGCACCGTGCCCATGTCGGGGCGGCTAGTCGAGGCACGTGTCTCCTGCACGGTGGCTTTTAGCCGCAGCATGTCGCCGGGGCGCACGGGCTTCACCCAGCGCAGCTCGTCGACGCCGGGCGAGCCCATGCTCGCCGCCTCCAGCAGGTAAAGGTCGCAGATCATGCGCATGCCCAGGCTGGCAGTCTGCCAGCCGCTGGCGATCAACCCGCCGAAAAAAGTCTGCTTCGCCTTTTCGCTGTCGGTATGGAAGGGCTGCGGATCGTACTTGCTGGCGAATTCGATGATCTCCTCTTCGGACAGGCTGTAGCCGCCGATTTCGCGCACCTGGCCCGGATAGAAGTCTTCCCAGTAATACTTGAAGCTCATCGGCGCCTCCTACTGTGCCGGCGCCCGGCGCAGGAACATCTGCCGACCGCGCATGGACAGCACGACTTCGCCGTTCTGGTTGAAGGTTTCCCAGAGAAACAGCACCGTGCCGCGGTTGGCCTGCTTCGCCGAGGGCGTGGACTCGAGCACCGTGGTTTTCAGCCGCAACGCATCGCCTGGGCGCACCGGCTTGAGCCAGCGCAGCTCCTCCAGTCCGGGCGAGCCGACGCAGGAGGTTTCGAGCAAATGCCCATCGCACATCATGCGCATGCTGAGGCTGCAAGTCTGCCAGCCGCTGGCGATGAGTCCGCCGAAAGGCGAATTCCGCGCGGCTTCGGCGTCGGTATGGAAGGACTGCGGGTCGTACTCCTGCGCGAAGCGCACGATGTCTGCCTCCGACAGCGAGCGCGGCGCGGTTTCGAACACCCGGCCCGGCGTGAAATCTTCCCAGTAGTACTTGACCGCCATCAGGTCTTGGCTTCCGGCTTGAGTTGCAGCGATTTGTATTCCAGGAATTCTTCCAGCCCGAAACGGCCGAGTTCGCGGCCGTTGCCCGATTGCTTGTAGCCGCCGAAAGGCGCGCGCAGATTGAATGGGCCGCCGTTGATGTCGACCTGGCCGGTGCGCATGCGCCGCGCCACCTTCTGCGCGTGTTTCTCGTCTTTCGACCAGACGCCGCCGCCCAGGCCGTAGGGCGTGTCGTTGGCTATTTTCACCGCCTCGTTCTCGTCTTTGTAGGTGATGATGGACAGCACCGGCCCG
The DNA here is from genome assembly GCA_014860395.1 of Burkholderiales bacterium. GTDB lineage: Bacteria > Pseudomonadota > Gammaproteobacteria > Burkholderiales > SG8-39 > 2-12-FULL-64-23. Next base: position 48,301 of record JACZJU010000119.1, read on the forward strand.
AAGATTTCTTCCTGCGCGATTACGGCGTCGGGCTTCACCCGGCCGAATATCGTGGGTTTGACGTAGTAGCCTTTGGGCAGACCCTCGGGCGCCTCGGGCCCGCCGGCGAGCAGCTCCGCGCCGCCGGCTATGCCCTTCTTGATATAGCCGCGCACGCGCTCACGCTGCGTTTCGGACACCAGCGGCCCGAGCTTGGCCGTGCCGCCGAAGGGATCGCCGACGGTGAAGCCCTTGGCCACTTCGACCGCGACTTTCGCCGCCTCGGCGTATTTGCTCTCGGGCACCAGCAGGCGCGTGTGCGCGGAGCAGGTCTGGCCGGAATTGAGGAAGCACGCATTGATCGTGCCCTTGACTGCGGCGGCGAGGTCGGCGTCCTCGAGCACGATCGCGGCGGATTTTCCGCCAAGCTCGAGGGCCACGCGTTTCACCGTGGCCGAAGCGAGTTCCGACACGCGCTTGCCGGCACGGGTGGAGCCGGTGAAGGACACCATGTCCACCTCCGGGTGCGCGGCCATGGCCTCGCCCACCACCGGGCCGTAGCCGGTGACCAGGTTGAATACGCCCGCGGGCAGGCCGGCGGCGTGGATGATCTCGGCCAGCACGAAGGCGTTGAGCGGCGCGACTTCGGAAGGCTTCAGCACCACGGTGCAGCCGGCGGCAAGCGCCGGCGCGACCTTGGCGGCGATCTGGTGCAGGGGATAGTTCCAGGGCGTGATCGCCGCGACCACGCCGACCGGCTCGCGCAGCACCAGCGAATTGCCGATCTGCTCTTCGAAGGCGTAGCCGCCGAGCATCTTCGCGTACATGCCGAAGGTGGCCGTGGGCGAACCCGCCTGGATCATGGTGGCGAGTTTCACCGGCATGCCCACTTCGCCGGCGATCAGCTTGCCGATCTCCTCGGTGCGCGCTTTCAGACCTTCGTGGATTTTTTGCAGGAACGTGGCGCGTTCAGCCGCAGGCGTCGCAGCCCAGCCGTCGAAAGCGGCGCGCGCCGCTGCCACCGCGGCGGCTACGTCTTCCGGCGTGCCTTCGGGAACGCGCCCCATCACTTCCTCGGTCGAGGCGTTGATCACGTCGATGGACTTGGTGCTCTTGGGCGCGGTCCATAGCCCGTTGATATAAAGCTGGTCGCGAACTTGCATCATGTATTCCGTTGGAAGAAAGAAAGGGGGGGGGTCTATTTTAGCCGATAGCCGCTACGAGTTAAAAACTCGCTGCAGAATGGATTTTGCGGCGATCCAATTTAGGGGGGTATGAGGGGAGGCATCCCCTCATTTTGAAACAGACTCTAAGCCGCGCCCGTATCGGGCTGGACACGCTCGTAAGCGATGATCTTCTGCCGCAGCGGCTCGGGCAGGGGCGCGGACTTCTTCGTCGCCGGATCGGCGTTGACGTAAATCAGCTCGCCGCTGACCAAGTGCTCGTCGCCGCGCCAGATCTCGAGCAGGAACTGCATGCTCGAGCGCCCCAGGCGCGCGGTGCGCCCGTGTATGTCGAGAATGTCGTCGAACTCGGCCGAGCCGTGGTACTCCGCCGTGGCCTTGACCGCAAACATGTCGGTGCCGAAGTCCTTGACGAAGCCGTCGGGGTAGTCGATGCCGATCGTGCGCCAGTACTCGGTGATGGCGACGTCGAAATAGAGGAAATAGTTGCCGTTGAAGACGATGCCCTGCCGGTCCACTTCCGCCCAGCGCACCCGCAGTGTGTGGCAGAAGACAAATTGTTCGCGCGCCATGGCTGTCGTCCTGTGGCAGGTTTCCGGAGCGCCGTACTATAGGCGCAACGGCGCGCAGCGGCAAGCTGGCGGGCCGCGCAGTTCAAGCGGACGTGGACAGCCGGCGGCAAAACTGGCAGCATACAAACACAAGCAATAAATAGAATACTGCCCAGGCCGTGCGCCCGGAGGTGGCGTCGGCTCTTGTCGTTACTTTTGAGGAGGTCACCATGTGTCGCAAGCTGCTGCTTCCCGTTGTAGCCGCGCTAGGACTCGCCTTTAGCCAGGGCGTCTGGTCGCAGGACATCAAGTTCGCCATTCTCGGCCCCATGGCATTCGTGCAGGGCGAGAACCACTGGGCCGGCGCCGAAATGGCGCGCGACGAAATCAACAAGGCCGGCGGCATCTCGGTCGGCGGCAAAAAGCACATGGTCGAGATCATCAAGATCGACACCAATGAAATACAGAGCGTGCCCGATGCCACCAACGCCATGGAGCGCGCCATCACCCGCGACAAGGCCGATTTCCTCATTGGCGGTTTCCGCTCAGAAGCGGTGCTGGCGATGCAGGAAGTGGCCATGGACTACAAGAAGCTGTTCCTGGGCGTGGGCGCGGCGGCCTCCAAGCTCGGCCTCAATGTGGAACAGAACTACGACCGTTACAAGTACTGGTTCCGCGCCGCACCGACCAAGGACGTCGATCTGGCGAGGACTCTGTTCGCCGTGATGGGGTCGGTGGCGGCGCAGATACGCACGGACCTGGGCAAGCAGGTGCCGAAGGTCGCGATCGTCGCCGAGAAGACGGCTTGGACCGAAGGGCTGATCAAGGCGGCGCAGGCGAATCTGCCGAAAATGAATATGGAAGTGGTCGGGCTGTGGCAGCCCTCGGCCGTCGCGACCGACGTGACCGCCGAGCTTTCGGCGATCAAGCGCGCGAACGCGGATATCGTGTTCACCATCATCTCGGGCCCGCTGGGCATCGTGCTTGGGCGGCAGATGGGCGAACTGGAATTGCCGGCGGTCGCCTGGGGCATCAACGTCGAGGCGCAGAAGGACGGTTTCTGGCAGGCGACGGCAGGCAAGGGCAATTACGTGTCCACCCTGGATACCTACGCCGAAGTCGAAGTGACGCCGAAGACGATACCCTTCGTCAGGGCGTTCAAGGCGCGTTTCCACAAGTCGCCCATTTACACCGCGGCGACCTACGATGCGATCAATCAACTCAAGGTTGCGATCGAGGCTGTCGACAGTCTGGATCCGGAAAAGCTGATTCCGTACATCGAGAAGAACGAATACGTAGGCACCGGCGCGATCGCGACCTACGACAAGCGCCATGACCTGGTATGGGCGGTCGGCAAGACCTCCGGCATCGCGGTCGAATGGCAGGATGGCGAAAAAGTGCCGTTCTGGCCGCCGCAGACCAAGGGCATGAGGCCGTTCAAGTTGCCGAAGCATTAAATCTCAAGAAAAATAACCGTGCGCTCGCCCCCTCTTCCCGGAGGCGGGGGCGCACGCAAACATGTTTTCTGACATCCTAATCAGCGGGCTGGTCAATAGCGGCGTGTACGCGCTGCTGGCTTTGGGTTTTTCGCTGATTTTCGGCGTGGCGCGCATCGTCAACATCGCGCACACCGCTTTCTACATGCTCGCCGCCTACGCGCTCTACGGCCTGATGGTCATAGGCGGGATGCCGCTGCTGCTCGCGATTCCGCTGGCCGTGGTTGCGGTGGTCGCCTTGTCGCTGGTCTGCTACAAGCTGGTGATCGAGCCGGTGCGCCAGCACGAGTCGGCGGTGCTGATCGCGACCATCGCGCTGGCGCTGATTTTCCAGGAAAGCCTGCTGGTCGCCTTCGGCGGCAGCTTTCGCGGAATCCCGAACGCGGTCGAAGGCGTCACTTCGATCATTGGCGTGCGCGTGTCCTATCAGCGCCTGATCGTGCTTGCGGTGGTGGCGGTTACGCTGGTGGCGACCTGGTACCTGCTCAATCGCACGCGTTTGGGCCTGGCGATACGCACCGCCGCCAACGATCAGGAAATCGCCAATCTCATGGGCATCAACGTCAGCCGCGTGGCCATGTACACCATCGGCATTTCCGTCGCGCTGGCGGCCATCGCCGGAGTCGTGGTGGCGCCGGTGTTCGTGGTCGATCCGCTGATGTGGCTCTCGCCGCTGGTAACCATGCTCGCCATCGTCGTGCTGGGCGGGCTGGGCAGCCTGAAGGGCAGCGTGATCGGCGCATTCATCATCGGCTATGTCGAGGCGATCACGGTGTTCGTCGTGCCTTCGGGTTCCTACCTCAAGGGCGCGGTGGCGCTATCCATCATGATCGTGGTCCTGCTATTCCGGCCGGAAGGCCTGTTCGGCGTAGTGTTCGAGGAGGAACGGTGAAAGGGCTGCTGGCATTGCCGCAATGGCTATGGGCGCAGCTGCGCCACGAGGTGCTGGTGCTGCCCAGCCGCAGTTTTGTGTTTTTCGCCGCGCTGCTGCTGCTGCTGCTGCCACTGGCGTACGACGATCCCTACGTGCTGCGCATCATCACCATGACGGCGATCTTTGCGATATTCGCGGCGAGCTGGGATTTGCTCGCGGGCTTCACCGGTCAGGTGAATTTCGGCCACGCACTGTTCTTCGGCATCGGCGCCTATACCTCGGCGCTGCTGTCGCACCACCTGGGCTGGGTGCCCTGGTTCACCGTGCCGGTGGGCGCCGTCATGGCCATGGCGGCGGGTTTCCTCGTGGGCATTCCCTGTTTGCGCCTGCGCGGCTCCTACCTGTCGCTGGCGACCCTCGCGTTTCCGCTGATCCTCACCGGGCTGCTATTCGCGTTTCCGAACTTCTCCGGCGGCGAACTGGGCATCTCCGGGTTGAGGCGGATCGTGAACGGGACCGTCGGCAATTACTACGTCGCGGTGGTGCTGATGCTGGCGCTGTGCTTCGGCATGTGGAAAATCGGCGATTCGAACACCGGCCTGATCTTCCATGCCATACGCGAGGACGAGGTCGCCTGCCGCGCCTCGGGCATCAATACCACGCGCTACAAGCTGCTGGCGTTCGCGCTGTCCGGATTGTTCGCCGGCGTTTCCGGGGCGCTGTACGCGCACTTCCTGCGCGTCGCCGGGCCTTCATCGCTGGAGGTGGCGTTGTCGTTCCAGGTCGTGATCTGGGGCATTTTCGGCGGCATCGCCACCATCTACGGCTCCGTGCTCGCAGTGTTCCTCCTGTATCCGCTCACCGAAATTTTGGCCAGCTTCGACATATTCAAGGAAATCCGCCTGCTGATATTCGCGGTGATCGTGCTGCTCGTTCTGTTGTTCATGCCGCAGGGGCTCACGCCGTGGATACGCGACAAGATCGAGGTGGTGTGCCCGCGCTGCAAGAACCGGAATGTGTTCCACCGGCATCAGTGCAGGTTGTGCGGGGCGGAGTTGCGGTAGGACTTCAGACTCTTTGGACTGCTTCTTCTTGGAAAGTGATTGAGAGTCAGGACGTTAGCCCATTTCTTGCCATATATCACGGAGACGAACGCGACGGTGAGTTCCTAACACCTTGATTCCTTGGGCGGTTGACGACGGCGCGGCGCGTAAGGTCATGTGATAGATTGCAGTTTTGCAATCCATTAAACGTTAGGCATCGGATGTCGCGGCTACTGATTCTCGCGCTATGCTTGTTCCCCCAGATCGCCGTTGCAGGTGGGGCGGGCACTTATCACGGCTATGCTGCCCCTTACGAATGGTCGATCGAACCATTACCTTGGTACAGCCAAACATGGGGAAAGCTTTGGGTCTTCACGAAAACTAAAACGCATGAGTACGACATTACAAGCGAATGCACTTTTCCAGACACGGACCAACGTGAACCGTTGAACGCCATGCGCTTCGCCATATCGTGCAAGGGTAACGGCAAATCTCCGTTGGCTGGCACTACCTATAAGGTCAAGAAGGTTCCAAAGAACTTGAATTGCGACAAATTGATTTTTGTCTGTACATCGGGTTGCAGAAGTGAGGTCCCAAAGAAGTTCGTATTTGATCCAGAGTGTGAAGGGTAGTCATGCCAAGCCGATGCCTAACTGCCGGTTGCAGGCGACGCGCATGAAGCCGCGCGCGCCTGAACCGGAACGTTGAGGCTGTGCAAAAAGTCCTCCTAGGCGTAAGCGAGTCGCGTAGCTGAATCGTTAATCCATCAGTTCCCGATGGAGTCAAACGATGGCCCGATTCAAGGTAGTGAACATGAGCCCACGGTTCTTGCCGGTAGTTCTGGAGCAGCAACTGGTGCCCGGCACATTCGAGCACGCACTGCATACGCTGATTGATTCCGAGTTTAATCTGTCCGCACTGGAAGCGAAGTTCAACAACGATGAGACCGGTGCCCCGGCCTACGATCCGGCGGTGATGCTCAAGATTGTGCTGCTCGCGTATTCGCGCGGCATGGTGAGCAGCCGGGCTATTGAGCGCGCCTGCAGCGAGAACGTGCTGTTCATGGCGATCTCAGGGGACACCCAGCCGGCTTACACCACGATTGCCGCGTTCGTACGCGGTTTGAGCGATGAGATTACGGCGATCTTTACCGAGGTGATACTGATCTGTGATCGCCAGGGGCTGATCGGGCGGCAGATGTTTGCGATCGACGGAGTGAAGCTGCCCAGCAATGCGAGCAAAGCCAAGAGCGGCACGCACGCAGAGCTTGCACATCAGGCGCAGGCGATCGAGCGCAGGGTGAGATCGATGCTCAAAGAGCACCGCAAGCAAGACACCCGGGGTGAACAGGGTGCCGAGGCACGCTCCTCACACCTTGCGCGGGCCAAGGCGCTCAAGGCCGAAGCGAAGTCGATCCGGGCGTTTTTGCAGTCGAATGCGAGGAGGCAGTCAGGCAAAGGGCCTGAACGCAAGAGCAACCTGACCGACAACCAGAGCGCCAAAATGGCCACCAGCAAAGGCGTGATCCAGGGTTACACGGGTGCGGCGACGGTCGATGGCGCCCACCAGATCATTGTCGCGGCCCAAGCGCACGGCTCCGGCTCGGAGCAGGCCTTGCTCGTGCCGATGATCGAGCAAGCCCGGCCCTTTGGCACCGGCGAGACGCTGATCACAGCCGATGCGGGCTATCACAGCGAGGCCAATCTGAAAGCGCTCAGCGAGCAAGGGATTCGAGCGCTGATCGCAGACGGGTTGATGAGAAGGCGCGATGAGCGCTTCAAGGGCCAGGGAAGATACAAGGCGGGGCCTGATCCGCTATACAACAAAGCGCCCGTTCCCAAGCCGGCAAGCAGCGGCAAGTTCAGGCCCCAGGACTTTACCCATGACCCGGCACGCAACAGCTGCATCTGTCCGGCGGGCAAATCGCTCTACAGCAACGGCAGTCACTGCACGATCAAGGGCAGAACGCACCACAAGTTCACCGGGGCCAAGCGCGACTGCGTGCCCTGCGGGCTCAGAGACCAGTGCCTACGCACGCCAGAGAAGACGCTCGTTCGCCAAGTCGCCATTTTCCACCAAAGCCAGGGCTCGGCGCACAAGCACACCGATGCGATGCGACAACGCATCGACTCGACAGAGGGCCGCGCGCTGTACGGCAGGCGCATTGCCACCGTGGAGCCGGTGTTTGGCAACCTGCGCCACAACAAGCGCCTTGATCGCTTTACGCTCAGAGGCCAGCGCAAAGTGGACATCCAATGGAAACTCTACTGCATGGTGCACAACATCGAGAAGCTCTCGCATCATGGATATGCGCAGTAGATTGCGATACAGCGGCCTCGGACGTCCTGCCGCTTGCCAATTTCGGGAAGATCGCTGAAACTGAACCTATGAAGACCATCGCAATCATTCCGACCGCGCTCATCACAAGCCAACGCCGGCCGCTGATCGTAAATCGGGTTTTTGCACAGCCTCGTTAGGCACTCCCAACCAATGCATACGTTTCGGTTCACACAGGTCAATGTCTTCTCGGCGGATCCATTGGGCGGGAACCCGCTCGCCGTGGTGCATGCCGCCGAGGGATTGACCGAAGCACAGATGGCCGCGCTCGCGCGTTGGACGAACCTCTCGGAAACGACGTTTCTTCTTCCGCCAACGGATCCCGACGCGGATTACCGCGTGCGCATTTTCACGGGCAGCGGCGAGTTGCCCTTTGCCGGGCATCCGACGCTCGGCTCATGCCACGCCTGGCTTGGCGCGGGTGGAAGGCCACGCAAGCCCGGCATCGTCGTGCAGCAATGCGGCGCGGGTCTCGTCCGCGTGCTCTGCAACGGTCCGCGCTTGGAGTTTGCCGCGCCTCCCTTGATCCGTACTGGTGCGCTAGAGCCGGAAGTGCTCGCAAAAATCGCCAAGGCGCTCGCCCTGCAGCCGTCGGACATTGTTCGCCACCAATGGGTCGACAACGGCCCGGGTTGGTGTGCAGTGATGCTCCGCACAGCGCGCCAGGTGCTTTCACTCAAGCCCCATTGGGAATCGCTCGATCCCCTCAAGCTGGGCGTGGTCGGGCCGCATGACGCCGACCAGGACGCTGCCTTCGAGGTGCGAGCGTTCATCGGCGGCGGTGGATTCGAAGATCCGGTCACCGGCAGCCTAAATGCCAGCCTCGCCCAGTGGCTCATCGGCGCGGAGCTCGCCAAGTCTGCCTATGTCGCGGCCCAGGGGACCGCGCTCCAGCGCGCCGGCCGCGTGCACCTGCGCAGGGACGCCGAGGGAGTGTGGGTCGGGGGCGACGTCGTGGACGTCATTCGCGGCGAAGTCACTCTTTAGATGAAACGACCAACCCAATACAACCGCGGAGCGCCCGACTCCAGGTCGAACGGACGCGCCAATTCGGCCCGCGGTTCACCACTGCGTTGGGCGTCAGGAAGATTGGCGTGTCGCTGAGCGCAAGAGCGATGACCGAAGCGGAAGTAGGGGATGCGTTTGGTCTCCTTAGAACATTTCTTTCAACGGACGGCCATTACCTGGATAGCAGTCTTGCATACGGCGATGGCGGCGAGCATGCGCTACGCAGCGCACTCGCGCTTTTTTTGTCTCGTCCTGAGCTTGGATTCGTCTGGCTGGTATACGAATCGGAGGTCGCCGTCGCATGTTGCGTGGTCTGCTATGCAATCTCAACCTCCGCAGGTGCGATCGTCGTCAAACTTGACGATGTATCGGTTACACCAGGGCGCGAGGGTCAAGGCATCGGGACTGTGCTAATCAACAGTCTCAAAGCCGAACTTCGTAGTCGTGGAGTAAAGCGGATTGACACCTCCTGTCATCTTGACAATTCGCGGGCGCAGGCCTTCTACTTGCGGCATGGCTTTCGCCAGCTTAAAGAAGAGCGTCTCGCTCATGTGCTTTGACGTCCAACCTTTCAATCGACCCGGACCGCCTCCAGCGGCCGGTTATTGCCGTCGTTGCAGGGCAAATACTAGTCGTCGTCATGCCGTGGTCGAAGTCGATTGGAGAATTGCACGATGAAGCTTTACGCCTCCCCCGCCAGTTCGTTTGCGCGCAAGATCCGCGTCATGTTGATCGAGAAGAACGTCAGCCACGAAGTGGAAATGGTCAACCTGTGGGAACCCAACGAACTGCAAAAGGTCAATCCGATCGGCAAGGTCCCTGCGCTCAAGCTCGATGACGGGCGTGTTCTGATCAGTTCCCCGTTGATTGCTGACTATGTGGACAGCAAGTATCCAAATCCCCGGTTCATCCCCGCGGACGCTGACGGCCGTACCGAAGTCAGACGCTGGGAGGCGCTCGCTGACGGCACCATGGACGCGGTTGGCACGAGTCTCTACGAGATGCGATTCCACGACGAAGCAAAACGCAGTCAGGCCTGGTTGGACCGGCAGCGAAGCAAGATCGACGCCGGGCTCGCTGCACTCGAAAGAATGCTGGGGAACCGCCCGTGGTGCGTTGGAGATGCGATGAGCCTCGCGGACATCGCGATCGCCTGTCACCTCGGCTTTGTTACTCTGCGCGTGCCGCACTACTTTCTGCAGGCACAATACCCGAACCTTGCGCGACTCTGGAAGTCCATGGAAGCACGCGAATCGCTGAAGAAGACAGCGCCGCCTCCGGGCTGATACCCCAGACGCCATGGGTTCAGCTGGCAGGCGCTGCATGACTTTCGCAGGCACCGCGGCACGCGGCGCGGGTGATGCTGCGCATTGGGCCTCTTATACCGTGACCACTCGCCTTGCATTCTGGATTGCACGCGAGTATCCCTTCGGATACAATGTCGCGCATGAATACCTTTGAGCGCTCCGAGGAATTCGATGCTTGGCTCTCCGGGCTGAAAGACAAAGTAGGTCGCGCCCGGATTGTCCATCGTATCCGCTCCGCCGAGCACGGAAATCTTGGCGATTGTGAGCCAGTGGGCGAAGGAGTCTCAGAAATGCGCGTTCACGTTGGACCGGGCTATAGAGCCTATTTCACACGACGTGCACAGGTGGTCTATTTGCTTCTCTTGGGCGGCGACAAGTCCTCGCAGAAGCGTGACATCAAACGTGCCATTGAGATGGCGCGGGCTTTAAACAAGGAGTGAACCATGGCTAAATTTGCCCCCTTCGATGCTGCCGACTACCTCGATGATGAGGAGACTGTCGCAGAATACATAACCGCTGCACTGGAAGATCCCAATCCCGATGTTTTTCTAACTGCCGTGCGTGACGTGGCGCGCGCTCGCGGCATGGCACAACTCGCCAAAGATGCTGGTCTTGGCCGCGAAAGCCTTTACAAGGCACTGACACCTGGCGCTAAGCCACGCTACGACACGGTGCTCAAACTGCTGCATGCGCTCGGCGTCAAGCTCTCGGCTTCCCCCGTTCATTCGTGAGTAACTTGCTGCTCCCCATCGCGAGGATCGACTATTCATTGGTGCGGGTGCCTACCGTCGCCGCGCAATCTGGAGGTTGGCGTCACGATGAACCCATCCGCGCTCCCGTGCCAAGCCCTCAACCCGACTCCCACCGACCGGCGAACCGAAAGGAGAAACGATCATGCCCACAGGCACCATCCGGCTTCACCGCGTCCTCCGTGCGAATCCGGAGCGCGTCTATCGGGCATTTTTGGACGCCGACGCGATGGCCAAGTGGCTTCCGCCCTACGGGTTCACCTGCAAGGTTCACCACCTGGACGCCAAAGCGGGCGGCACCTTCAGGATGTCGTTCACGAATTTCACCACGGGCAACGGTCATTCTTTTGGCGGCGAATATCGTGAACTCGTGCCGTTCACGACGATACGCTATACGGACAAATTCGACGATCCGAATTTGCCCGGAGAAATGCTGACGACGGTGAGCTTGAAGCAGGTGTCCTGCGGAACCGAGCTCGACGTAGTGCAAGAGGGGCTGCCTGAAGCCATTCCGCTCGAGATGTGCTATCTCGGCTGGCAGGAGTCGCTCGCGCAGCTTGCGAAACTCGTCGAGTCCGAGATTCCGGATTGACGAGGCGGCTGATCTGCGCTGCAGGAAAAAACGGTCGTCAACGCGTTTGACGCGACGCCGCGCGGCTACAGGCCCAGATACCCCGCCCGCAGGGTTTCATCCGCCATCAATTGCGTGCCCGAGCCCTCGGCGATGATGCGCCCCTGCGACAGGACGTAGTTGCGATCCGCCATTTCGAACACCGCGCCGACCTCCTGCTCCACCAGCAGCACGGCGATGCCGCTCTGGTGTATCTGCTCGATCGCGGCGAACAGCTCCTGGCGGATCTTGGGCGCGAGGCCGAGGGAAGGCTCGTCGATGCACAGCAGCGCGGCTTCGAACATGAGGGAACGCGCGGTGGACAGCATCTGCTGCTCGCCGCCGGAGAGCGTGCCCGAAATCTGGCCGGCGCGCTCTTTTAGCCGCGGGAACAGCTGGTAGCAGCGCTCCAGATTCTGGTCCAGTTCCGCCTTGCTGCGCGCGAGGTAGCCGCCCGCCTTCAGGTTTTCCAGGACGGTGAGTTCGCGAAACGGCCGGCGCCGCTCCGGGCACAGCACCAGGCCCAGCTGGCGGATTTCGTGCGCCGGCAGGGTCTCGATCGCCTTGCCGTTGAATTTGATCGTGCCCTCGACTGCGATATCGCCGGTGGTGCCGCGCTTGGTCTGCGCTTCCCACTGCACCAGGCCGGAAATCGCGCGCAGCATGGTGGACTTGCCGGCACCGTTGGGGCCGACCACGCCCACCAGCTCGCCGTCGTTGACGCTAAGCGAGACGCCATTCAGCAGCTGCGCCTTGTCGTAGCGCACCGACAGCCCGGACACCTCAAGCAGCGGCATGCTCTGTCCCCAGGTAGGCCTCGATCACGCGCGGATCCTTGACCACTTCGGCAGGCGGGCCGTCGGCGATCTTCTCGCCGTAATTGATGACGATGACCCGATCGGCGATGGACATCAGCTCTTTGAGCTTGTGTTCTATCATCAGCACCGCCGGGCCTTCGGAATGCAGCCGGCCGAAGCGCCCGCCCTTGTGCAGGCGGCGTATCGATTTCACCAGCAGCCCGGCCTCGGCCGGGCTCAGGCCGCCCAGCGGTTCGTCCAGAAGCAGCAGTTCGGGCTCGGAGGCGATGGCGCGCGCCACTTCCAGGCGTTTCAGGTCGCCCTGCGACAGGGCCGAAGCCGGTTCCAGCGCGAGATCCGAAATGCCGACGAATTCGAGCGCGTCCATGGCTTTCGCCTCGATGCGTTTCACCCATTCGCCGCGGTGCTGCGCGCGCGGGTTGAGACAGGGCACCATGACATTGGCGATGATGGGCAGATGGCGGAACGGGCGCGTGTTCTGGAAAGTGCCGGCGATGCCGCGGTTGACCACGTCCCAGGGCTTGAGCCCGCTGATTTCCTCGCCGTTGAACACCACGCTGCCGGCATCCGGCCGAAGTATCTTGGTGATCAGGCGCAGGATGGTCGTCTTGCCGGCGCCGTTGGGGCCGATGATGCCGACGATTTCGTCGCGGCGCAGCTCGAACGAGACGTTGTTGACCGCGACCAGCCCACCGAAGCGCTTGGTCAGATTCTCGACGCGAAAAAAAGGCGTGCTCACCGGGTCTCGTTCAGCTTGCGTGCTCGTCGCGCAGCTCGCGCCGCGACACCTTGCCCACATCGGTCTTGGGCAGCTCGCCGCGGAACTCGATGATATGCGGCACCTTGTACTCGGCCAGGCTCTCCCTGCAGTAGGCGAGGACATCGTCTTCGGACAGCTTGCCGCGCGCTTCCGGCTGCAGCACCACGATGGCCTTGATCTTCTGTCCCACCGCCGGATCGGGCACGCCGATCACGCCCGCCGCCTTGATATTCGGGTGTTCGTAGAGCACATCCTCGATGTCCTTGGCGAAGACCGAGTAGCCTTTGTACTTGATCAAGTCCTTGCTGCGGTCGAAGAAGTGGAAATAACCCTCTTCGTCCATGCGCACGATGTCGCCGGTGCGCATCCAGCGCTTGCCGTCGATGTCGAGGAACACCTTGGCCGATTCTTCGGGCTTCTCCCAGTAGCCGAGCATGACGTTGGGCCCCTTGAGGATCAGCTCGCCCGTCTCGCCCACCGGAACGAACCCGGTCCCTTCGGGTTCGATCACCGCTGCCATCACGTTCGGGATCGGCAGGCCGAAGGACCCGGGCTTGGGGCGGGTGCGCGGATTGACATGGCTCGCGGCGCAGGTTTCGGACAGGCCGTAGCCCTCGGTGATCGACGATTCGGTGCGCTTCGCCCAGTCCTTCATCGTCGATTCGTGCAGGGTATCGGCGCCGGAGATCAGCATTTTCAGGCGCTTCCAGTTGACCTTGTTGGTGTCCTTGTGGTCCTTGAGATATTCGTACAGCGTCGGCACGCCGTAGAACACCGTGGCCTTGTATTTTTCCATCGCCTCGAGGATGCCCTCGGTGTCGGGCGTGGTGAACAGCACCAGGGTCTGGCCCTGTATCAGGCCGTTCAGCATCAGCACCACCTGGCCGTAGATGTGGAAGAACGGCAGAAAGGCGATGATCACTTCTTTGCCTTCCTCGAACCCCGGAAACGCAGCCTGCCCCGACACCTGCGCGGCGATCAGGTTGTAATGCGTCAGCATCACCCCCTTGGGATTGCCGGTGGTGCCGCCGGTATAAGGCAGCGCGGCGAGGTCGGTCTTCGGGTCGATGTCGACCTTGGGCGGATTGGCGGAGGCTTGCGCGAGCAGGTCCTGGAACTGATGCACGTTGGCGCGCTTGGGGATGTTCGGCGCACCTATCTTGACGTCGCCGAAAATTTTGCCGAGAAAAGTCTTGCCGAGGAATTTCTTCAGCCCCGGCAGGTATTCGCTCACGTTGGTGACGACGATGTGGTCCAGCGTTGCGCCGGATTTCTCCACCTTGTCGAACAGAATGTCCTGGCAGATCACCACGCGCGCGCCGCTGTTGTCCAGCTGGAACTTGACTTCATGACTGGTGTAGACCGGGCTGATCGGAGTGACGGTGCAGCCGAGCTTCAGCGCGGCGAAATAGGCGATGACGAACTGCGGGCTGTTGAGCAGATACAGGCCGACGCGGTCGCCTTTCTTCAGCCCGAAACTGGCGAGCGCGCTGGCGAGGCGGTCGGTGTGTTCGCGCAATTCGCGGAAACTGATTTCGCGGCCGTAGAACACCAGCGCGGTCTTGGCGCCGAATTTTTCGGTTGCCTCATCGAAGGCCCGCGGCACCGATTTCAGCGGCACCTCGGGGTTGGCGGGGACGCCGGACTCGTAGAATTTCAACCAAGGCCGGGACAGGTAAACCGACTTGGGATCCATGGACTCCTCGGGCAGGTGACACCGCTCTATCGGCGGCTGCGCGATATTAATATTGAATTTGCGCCTATACTGCCATGTGCCCCGTTCGCGGGCAAGTACAAGCGTAGAAACAGAGAAGCTTCGCGTTTATCATGGATCCAATAGTCAGCCGCGCCATGGCGAAATGGCCGAACGTGCCTGCGGTCTACGGCTGGCTCGCGCTCGACCGCCGCGGCCGCTGGTTGATCAAAAGCGTGACTCCAGCCGCAGCGGACGCCGAAGCCGGCTTCGAGCCCATCGGCAATGAGAAGCTGATCGAATTCGTCGGCCGCAACTACACGCATGACGAGCAGGGCTGCTGGTATTTCCAGAACGGCCCGCAGCGGGTCTACGTCGACCTGGCCTACACGCCCTACGTTTATCGCATCGCGCACGCGCATCCGCTGGCGTTCGAGACGCATACGGGCATGCCCTGCGCCGAGCTGCAGTCGGTTTGGATGGACGAGGCGGGGAACCTGCTCTTCGCCACCGAGCACGGGCCGGGACTGCTGCTCGATCGCGACCTGCCGCGAGGGCTGGAAGCGCTGGCGTACGCGGACGGGCATGCACTGGAAGAGGAACAGCTGATCGCCCTGATCGAAGAGGGGGGCGATGCGGCAGGCGTGTACTTCAACACCGGCGCCGCCAGCCTGCCGCTGGCGCTGATGCGTGAGGAAGAAGCGCCGCGGCGCCTGGGCTATGTGCGCGAGCCGCGACCGTCGGCTGGGCAGTCTGGGTGCTGAAGTCCCTGTTCGAAGGCACGGGATTCGGCGGATTCGAGCTGTGAAGTTGCGCACTGCGCGCGGTTACGGTTAAAACCGATTGCAGCGTGGGTTTTCATACGAGATCGCCGCTCGTGCGCGGACACGCTTTACCTCCGCGCACGAGCGGCGATCCGCGCGGACGGGCCGCCGTCCGCGCAAGTCCTGCCGCCGCAGCTCGAAGTGTGTCGCCGCGTCAGTCGGGGGCGGGGATCGGCCATTGCGCGCTCGCGCGCGCCAACCGTCTTTTTGGTACGGAGATGAAGCGTGACCGTACCAAAAAGACGGTTATGTTGAAAAACAGGGACAGCGCGGGTTCCCAGTCCGCGCAACATCGTAGTTCGGCAATAACCGCGGGACGCGATTGCAGCCGCAAGGTTCAACCCGGCACCAGAACCACCTTGCCCTTGACCTTGCGCTCCATCACGTCCTTGAGCGCTTGCGCCGCCTGAGCGAGCGGATAGGCCGCGCTCACCAGCGGCTTCAGCTTGCCGCCGGCGATCCAGCCCAGCAGTTCGCGCACGTTGGCCTCGTTCTTCTGCGGTTCCTTGCGCGTGAAATTGCCCCAGAACACGCCGACGATGGAGAAACCCTTCAACAGCGGCAGGTTGAGCGGAATCTTCGGGATTTCGCCGCCGGCGAAACCGATCACGAGATAACGCCCACCCCAGGCCATGTCGCGCATCGCCGGCTCGGCGAACTTGTCGCCCACCGGATCGTAGACCACGTCCACGCCCTTGCCTTCGGTGAGGCGCTTCACCGCCTCGCGCAGATCCTCTTTCGAATAATCGATGGTGGCGTCCGCGCCGAGTTTCCGGCACGCGTCCAGCTTGTCCTCGCTCGACGCGGCGGCGATCACGCGCGCGCCCATGAGCTTGCCCAATTCGACCGCGGCGCTGCCGACGCCGCCGGCGGCGCCCAGTACCAACAGGGTTTCGCCCGCCTTGAGCGCAGCGCGGTCCTTGAGTGCGTGGTAGGAGGTGCCGTAGGTCATCATGAAGGATGCGGCGACCTTGAAGTCCACGCCCGGCGGCATGGGGATGCAGGAGCGCGCATCCACGGCGACTTCCTCGGCATAGCCGCCGTAGCCGGCGTAGGCGATGACCGCATCGCCGGGTTTGGGCCGTTGCACGCCCTCGCCGACCGCCTTCACGATGCCCGCAAGTTCAGTTCCGGGCGAAAACGGGAACGGCGGCTTCATCTGGTACTTGCCCTGAATGATCAGCGCGTCGGGAAAATTGACACCGGCCGCCTTCATGCTGACCACCACTTGCCCCGGCGCAGGCGCCAGCGCGGGAACGTCTTCTATGACTAGCGTATCGGGCAGACCGTATTGTTTGCAAAGCACTGCTTTCATCGGATGGCTCTCCTGGCGCTGGGTGATTCCTGAAGCATGATACCTGTGTTGCGGCCGCGGGCTCAATTGTCAAGCCGGTACCACCGGTCTTTCGCCTGCGTTACCGACCAAAGAAAAAGCCGGCCTGGGCCGGCTTTTTCGATGCGAGCAGCTCGCTTAGTACGCGAACGAACGCCTGCCCGAATCGCGGCTGTTTCTGCCGCCGGCACGGGATGCGGGTTGGCGCGGCGCATTCTGGCCGCGGTTGCCGGCCGGCTTGCGCGGGGCGTTCGAAGGGCGGCGTTGCTGCTGGCCGCGCTTGCCCTGGACGATGGGCTCGGCCTTGATGCGCGGGTCGATCTCGAATCCGGGCACGATTTCTTTCTTGATCTCGCGCTTGGTCAGGCGCTCGATGTCGCGCAGCAGACCGAGTTCGTCCACGCACACCAGCGACAGGGCTTCGCCGCTCGAACCGGCGCGGCCGGTGCGGCCGATACGGTGCACGTAATCGTTGGCTACGTGCGGCAGTTCGAAATTGACCACATGGGGCAGCTCGTCGATATCGAGGCCGCGCGCGGCGATGTCGGTCGCGACCAGGACGCGGAGTTTGCCGCTCTTGAATTCGGTGAGCGCGCGCGTGCGCGCCGGCTGGCTTTTGTTGCCGTGGATGGCGTCGGCGCGGATGCCGGACTTGACCAGCTTCTCTGCGAGGTTGTTGGCGCCGTGCTTGGTGCG
Source organism: Burkholderiales bacterium (assembly GCA_014860395.1). Taxonomy (GTDB): domain Bacteria; phylum Pseudomonadota; class Gammaproteobacteria; order Burkholderiales; family SG8-39; genus 2-12-FULL-64-23. Next base: position 65,563 of record JACZJU010000119.1, read on the forward strand.
CGTGAATACCAGCACCTGCTTCCAGTCGCCGGTGGTGATCAGGTGCGCGAGCAGATCCTTCTTGCGTTCGCGGTCCACCGGGTGCACGCGCTGCTCGATCAGCTCGGCGGCGGCGTTGCGGCGCGCGACTTCGATCAGCAGCGGGTCGTGCATGAAGCCGTCGGCGAGCCGCTTGATTTCGTCGGAGAACGTAGCCGAGAACAGCAGGTTCTGGCGCTGCTTCGGCAGATGCGCGAGCACCTTGCGGATGTCGGGAAGGAAACCCATGTCGAGCATGCGGTCGGCTTCGTCCAGCACCAATACCTGGACCTTGGACAGATCCACAGTGCGCTGCGACAGGTGGTCGAGCAGGCGGCCTGGCGTCGCGACCAGAATATCGATGCCGCGCTTCAAGGCCTGCACCTGCGGATGGAAGCCGACGCCGCCGTATACCGACAGCGACCTGATTTTGGGTAGATGCTTGCCGTAGGTGAAAACGCTCGCCTGCACCTGGGCCGCGAGCTCGCGCGTCGGCACCAAGATCAGCGCGCGCACGGCCGTGCGGCCTTGCGGCCCGCCGGCTTGCTCGGCGAGTTTATGCAGGATGGGCAGGGTGAAGCCTGCGGTCTTGCCGGTGCCGGTCTGGGCGCCGCCCATGACGTCGCGGCCGGCGAGCACAGCGGGAATCGCCTGTGCCTGTATCGGGGTAGGTTCGGTATAGCCTTGCTCGCCGACGGCAAGCATAAGCTCGGCGCGCAGGCCGAGTGCGGAAAAAGACATGTATTGCTCCTGGTATCGGCCTGTCGACGATTGGTTACGCGATGCCAGTCCAGGCAGAAGATTTTTGGTTAATTCGGGGAACTAAAGCAGAACCGCGAGAGCAGCGGACAGACTGGGATTGAACGATGCGGGGCGGATTATACAGACTGCGCGGCATCCGGGGGGATTTATTTTTGTCCCTGTCTTTCCTCTCCCGCCCAGCGTTTCAGGGACTTCGCAATGCGCGCGGGCTCGAAATCCATCTGCGCCAGCGCGACGCCGCGGTCGAACACTTCGCCGTAACGGGCAATCAGGCCGTTCTGCAGCCGGACCTGGGCGATGCCGGAGAAGTAGATCCGTTTGCCTTCGCTGCCCGCGATCTTTGAGACGTAGGAAAAGTCGTAGCGCGCGTAACCGAGTTTGCCGTCGCTTAAGGCGTCGGACAGCGCCCAGGTAAAGTCGCTGGCATTGGCGTGAAAATGCTTTTCGACCATTTCGCGGATCGCTTCGCGACCGCGGAACTCGCCGTAGAAGCCGTCGTGATAGCTCCCGTCCGGAACAAAGCAGGCTGCCGCCGCGCCACCGTCGCCGCGGCAGATCGCCTGCGTCATGCGCTCTAGCAATGCGCGGAACTGCGCCGATTCGCTTTCCATTTTGCAGCCGTTAGCGGCAGACCAGTTCGCCGTCGCTAAGCTGAAATACGCCGGCTTCCCTGTCCGCGACGATCTTCTGGCGTTTTGCGCCAAACTGCACTTCGACACCTTCGAGAAACTCCTTTTCCGCCACCACCTGCGCGTCCGCGCTGAGGGCAAGCTCCCGGTTCAATTCATCTTCGTCCTTGGTGAGCGCAATCATTTCGGCGTTGATCGAGTCACGCGTCGTCTCCGCGGCCTTGACGGTATCCGCGGGCAGGCGCTCAGGATGGGAGTTGGCCACTTCAAGCAGTTTGACCACGTTCATCAGCTTGTTGATGGCGATGTCGCGCGCCTCGGCTATGGAGGCAAGCCGGTCCTGGAGTTCTTTATCCGCGCCTGCGATTACGATGGTCTTCGCGCGCGCGGGAGAACCGATCACCTGGGCCTTGACCAGCATCATGGCGCGGGCGGTACCGCCAACGAGGTGGCCCTTGCGGCTGTTCTTGTCGCCGACGATGATCTGGTGGCCGGCCGTCAGTTCGCATTGCATGGCGGAATCGCGGATGAATATGCCGGTTCCAGCGGAGATGCGCGCGTTCTGCGTGAAATTCGCGGTGCACGAACCCTTGCAGTTGACCGTGAATTGATGCGCTTTCTCGCCTGCGCGCGCCATCAGGCCGACGATGCCGCCCTTTACCACGACGTCGCCGCCCGCGAGCAATACGACGCCTTCTACCGTGTCGTTGATGTGAATGTCACCGGAAGCTTTGACCGTCATGCCGCTCTGGACGCCGCCCTTCACATTTACCGTTCCGAGGAAGTCGATGTTGCCGGTGCGCAGGTCGACGTCCTCGACGGTATAGATCGATTCCACCGTCACGCCGTCCTTCAGCAGAACGGGGCAGCCGTCGGCTGCGGCGATCAGCAGATTTTCGTTGGCAGGATCGAGCGCGGTTCCCTCCATGCTCTTGGAAAACGCAATATTCTTCCCCGGCTTGGCCGGGATAGGCTTTCCGGACAGGTCAAAACCGGGCTCGCCGTCGGTTGCCGGAATGCGCCGCATCAGCGGATCGCCCGCGCGCACCATGAGGATTTCACCGAGCTCGCGAAAATCCGCCAGCCCGTGTTCGTCCAGGCGCGGGCTGCGCTCCTTTGCGCTCGGAACCAGGCTCTCGAATCTTGCGTCCACGCCGTTCACCGGCGCTTTGCCCTTGGCGATCAGAACATTGCTTCCGCCTGCCTGAAGCGCATTCTGGATGGCTTTCTGGTCGAGCGCCGCGACCGCGGTGATCTCCTTGCGTGCGGCTTCTTCGACGACGTTCTCCAATGTGACTGGAGCGCCGCCGTGGGCAGGGGTGCAGCTCAGATAGGCGTTCAGGTGATGGGTATCGATGCGAATTTCGAACTTGCCGTCAACGGCTTCGCCGACTTGGATTTCAAAGGCCTTGCCGGTAGCGTATTTCGCCGTTGCGGCCTTCAATGCCTGCTCGTCGAGCCTGCAGTCTCCGAACCCCGCCGCTGCAATCGCCTTTTTCAACGCATCGAGAGTGACGGTGTCCGTCCCGCCTTCTGGAGCGAAGGCGGCGATTATTTTCTTTGCTTCTTTGTCCAGGCGGAAGGACAGATATTGCAGGTGCGCATCTTCCGGCATTGCGACTCCCGATATGCAGTCCGCATCTTACATGAAACTGTAACAATCGCTATATAGAGAATCGGTCCCCGGACAATTATGCAGTGGAGCGCGCTGCCGGCCAAGCCGGGATGTAGCAAGGTGCGCGCCGCGCATTCCGGGGTGAACGTCAGGGGGTGAAGAGTTGTATCATCGACGTTGCGCGGCGTACTTCGCCTGCGCCCGTCCTCCTTCAATCCTATTCGGGAGACCACCATGGCCGAAGCCATGATATTCGATGCAATTCGCACGCCGCGCGGCCGCGGCAAATCCAGCGGCGCGCTCTACGATATCAAGCCGGTCAACCTGCTCGCGGGCGCGTTGAACGCGCTTGCCGAACGCCACGACCTGGACACCAGCCAGGTCGACGACGTGGTCATCGGCTGCGTTTCGCCCGTGGGCGAGCAGGGCGCCTGCATCGGCAAGACCGCGGCGCTGGCCGCAGGCTGGGACTGGAAGGCCGCGGGCTTCCAGCTCAATCGCTTCTGCGGCTCGGGCCTGGAGGCGGTGAATCTCGCAGCACAGAAGATTCGCTCCGACTGGGAGGACCTGGTCGTCGCCGGCGGCGTGGAGTCGATGTCGCGCGTGCCCATAGGCGCCGACGGCGGTCCCTGGGCGCAGGATCCGGAAACCAGCTTCTCCACCCATTTCATCCCGCAGGGCATCAGCGCCGACCTGATCGCGACGCTGGAGGGTTACACGCGCGAGCAGGTGGACGAATTCGCCGTGGGCTCGCACCAGAAGGCGGCGGCCGCGCGCGCCGCAGGCTATTTCAACAAGTCCATCGTTCCCGTGATCGACAGGATAGGGCTGCCGGTGCTGGAGCAGGATGAAACCATACGCCCGGGCACGACGCTGGAAACGCTGGGTGCGCTGAAGGTTTCGTTCGAGCAGCCGGGCAAGATCGGTTTCGATGCCGTGGCCCTGCAAAAGTATCCCCAGGTCGAGCGCATCCGCCACGTACATACCGCCGGCAATTCCTCGGGCATCGTCGATGGCGCGGCGGCGATCCTGATCGGCAGCGAGCAGAAAGGCCGCGCGCTCGGCCTGACGCCGCGCGCGCGCATTGTCGCCGCAGCGATCACGGGCGCAGACCCGACCATCATGCTCACCGGGCCGGCGCCGGCGGCGAGGAAAGCGCTGGCACGCGCGCGCATGACGGTGGACCAGATCGACCTGTTCGAGGTGAACGAAGCGTTTGCCGTGGTGCCGATGAAGTTCATGCGGGAACTCGGCGTGCCCGCGGAAAAGGTCAACGTCAACGGCGGCGCGATTGCAATGGGGCACCCCCTGGGCGCGACCGGCGCTATGATCCTCGGCACCCTGCTCGACGAGCTCGAACGGCGCAAGCTGCGCTACGGCCTGGCGACCCTGTGCATAGGCGGCGGCATGGGCATCGCCACCATTATCGAACGATTATAAGTAGCCGACACCAGCGCAGGCGCCATCCTTCGCATTGTCATTCCGAGCACAGCGAGGAATCTGCTGTTGCATCGAATGAAAAGCAGATTCCTCGGGCCTCGCCCTCGGAATGACGCAGAATTTTGACACTCTCCAAGAAGAACGACCATGAACCAAATACGCTACGAAACCGATGCCGAGGGCATCGTCACCCTGACCTTCGACAGCCCCGACGGCCCGGTCAACACCATGTCGCAGGCCTGGCACGAAGATTTCATCGCCTGCGTGGACCGCGTCATCGCGGAGAAGGACAAGCTGCGCGGCGTGATCCTCGCCTCCGCCAAGGCGAGCTTTTTCGCCGGCGCCGATTTGAAGGGCGTGCTGCGCCTCAGCGAAAAGGACGCGCCCGAGTCGTATCGCAGCATCGAGGAGGTCAAGGCGGCATTTCGCAAGCTCGAGCTTTGCGGGCGGCCGGTAGTGGCCGCGATCAATGGCGCGGCGCTGGGCGGCGGCTGGGAAATCTGCCTCGCGGCGCACTGGCGCATTTGCGTAGACGAATCGAAGATCGAGCTCGGCTGTCCCGAGGTAAACCTGGGCCTGCTACCCGGGGCGGGCGGCGTGACCAAGATGGTGCGCCTGCTCGGCTTGCAGGCGGCGCTGCCGTTCCTGGCCGAGGGCAAGCTGCTGCGCCCGGCCGAGGCGCTGAAGCTGAAGCTTGTCGACGAACTGGTGGCCGATCGCGCCGCGCTCGCTGCGCGCGCGCGCGCGTGGATCGCGGCGAACCCGGAACCGAAGCAGCCATGGGACCGGAAGGAATACAAGATACCAGGCGGCGGCGCGCGCGCTCCCGCTGCCGCCATGCTGGTCGTGGCGGCACCGGCGGTGCTGACGCAGAAGACGCGCGGTCTGTATCCGGCTCCCGAAGCCATACTCTCCTGCGCCGTCGAGGGCACGCTGACGGACTTCGACTCCGCCATGCGCAACGAGTCGCGCTATCTGGCCAAGCTGATGACCGGCCAGAACGCGCGCAACATGATCACCGCCTTCTTTTTCAACATGAATGCGATCAAGTCCGGCGCCTCGCGGCCGAAGGATGTGCCGAAATGGAAAGCGTCCAAGGTGGGCATACTCGGCGCCGGCATGATGGGGGCGGGCATCGCCTGGGCCAATGCCTCGCGCCGCATTCCCTGCGTATTGAAGGATGTCACGCTGGCCCAGGCGGAGAAGGGCAAGGCCTTTAGCGCGAAGCTGCTGGAAAAACGCATCGAGCAGGGCCGCGCCGATGAGGCCGACGCCGCCCGGACGCTGGCGCTGATCAAGTCCGCTGCATCGGCCGACGAACTTGCCGGCTGCGATCTGATCATCGAAGCCGTGTTCGAGAACCGCGAGCTGAAGGCGCAGGTCACGAAAGAAGTCGAAGCCAAGCTGGCGCCGGACGGGATATTCGCTTCCAACACCTCGACTCTGCCGATCACGGGTCTCGCGCAGGCCTCGCAGCATCCCGAACGTTTCGTCGGTCTGCATTTTTTCTCGCCGGTGGACAAGATGCAACTGGTCGAGATCATCGTTGGCAAGGCGACCTCTGACGCCACGCTCGCACGCGCCTTCGATTATGTGCAGCAGATCGGCAAGATACCCATCGTGGTCAACGACTCGCGCGGCTTTTTCACCAGCCGCGTGTTCGGCACCTGGGTCAGCGAAGGCCAGGCGATGCTGCTCGAAGGCATTCCCGCGCCGGTGATCGAGAATGCTGCGCGCCAGGCGGGCATGCCGGTGGGGCCGCTCGCGATCGCCGACGAAGTTTCGTTGAAGCTCTCGCAGATGGTGCGTAAGCAAGCCACGGCCGACCTCGCCGCCGAAGGCAAGGCCTACCGGCAGCATCCGGCATTCGCGCTGGTCGATCGCATGGTGGACGAGTTCAAGCGCACGGGGCGCGCCGGTGGCGCCGGCTTCTACGAATATCCCGCGGACGGCGAGAAATTCCTCTGGCCGGAACTCAAGCGCCTGTTCGAAAAGCCCGGCGCCGTCTGGGACATGCAGGAATTGAAGGACCGCATACTCTATATCCAGGCAATAGAAGCAGCGCGCTGCATCGAGGAGGGCGTAGTGAGGAACGTCGCCGACGCCAACATCGGCTCCATTTTCGGCATCGGATTTCCCGCCTGGGCCGGCGGCGTGCTGCAGTTCATCAACGCCGTGGGCTTGGCGAAATTCGCCGCGCGCGCGGATGCGCTGGCGGCGAAATACGGCGAGCGCTACGCCTGCCCGAAGATCGTGCACGACAAGGCGCAAGCCGGCGAAACATTCGTTTGAATCAACGGGAATTACTCGATTGCTTGATAGTCTTGCCGGCTGTCGCCCCCTCACCCCAGCCCTCTCCCCCGTTGCCGGGGGCGAGGGAGAAGACCCCCTCTCCCGCTTGGGCGGGAGAGGGCCGGGGGGAGGGTAGGGCATTCGCCGTGAGATTGCGAACAGGAGCCTGCCGATGATCACCCGCAGCGTTTACCGTGAAGACCACGAAATGTTCCGCGCCACCGTGCGCCGCTTCATCGAGCGCGAGTGCCTGCCGCGGCAGGCCGACTGGGATGCGGCCGGCTGCGTCGACCGCGAAACCTGGCTGAAGGCCGGCAAGGAGGGACTGCTGTGCACCTCGCTGCCGGAAGAATACGGCGGCGGTGGCGGCGACTTCGGCCATTGCGCGGTGCTGATCGAGGAGTTGTCCACTGCCAACCTCAGCGGCCCCGGCTTCTACCTGCATTCGGACATCATCGCGCCCTATATCGCGCGGCTGGGCACCGAAGAGCAAAAGCGCCGCTGGCTGCCCAAGTGCGCGAGCGGCGAATGCATCCTGGCCATCGCCATGAGCGAGCCTGGCGCCGGCTCCGACCTCAAAGCCATCCGCACCACGGCAGTCAGGGACGGCGACGAATACGTCATCAACGGCAGCAAGACTTTCATCAGCAACGGGCTCAATTGCGATTTGATCGTGGTCGTGGCCAAGACCGATCCGGCTGCCGGCGCCAAGGGCGTGTCGCTGTTCCTGGTCGAGGCCGATCGCGCCGGCTTCAAGAAAGGGCGCAAGCTGGAGAAAATCGGCCAGAACGCGGCCGATACTGCGGAACTCTTTTTCGACGAGGTGCGCGTGCCGGCGGCCAATCTGCTGGGCGAATTGAACAAGGGCTTCGTCCACCTGATGCAGGAACTGGCGCAGGAGCGCTTCATCATCGCCATCGGCGCCGCCTCCAAGATGGAAGCGATGCTCGCGGAGACCATACGCTACACCCGGGAGCGCAAGGTGTTCGGCCAGACCGTGTTCGATTTCCAGAACACCAAGTTCAAGCTCGCCGACATCAAGGCGAAGGCGGCGGCGATGCGCATCATGGTCGACTATTACCTCGCCGAGCATCTGCGGCGCAAGCTTACCGTGGAGGAGGCGGCGATTGCGAAACTCTTCACCACCGAGACCCTGTGCGAAGGGCTGGATGCCATGCTGCAGCTGCACGGCGGCTACGGCTACATGATGGAATACCCGATCGCGCGCGCCTTCGTCGATGCGCGCGTGTCGCGCATTTACGGCGGCACCTCGGAAGTCATGCGCGAGCTGATTTCACGCGGACTGTAGATCCGATGGTCGGATGAACGCAGAACTCAGCGAACAACTGTCGCGACTGGTGCGCGCGCGTACGACCGCCGCCCTGGGCACGCTGCGCGCGGGCGCTCCATTCGTCTCCATGGTTCCATATGCGATCGCGCCTGACGGCGCTGGCTTCGTCGTGCACGTGAGCGAGCTCTCGGCGCATACTAAGGACATGCTCAGCGATGCGCGCGTGAGCCTGCTCGTCGCCGAGGCCGAGGGCGGCGGAAAAACGCCGCTGGGCTTGATGCGGGTTTCCGTGCAGGGGCTGGCGCGGCGGATTCCTTCCGTCGCACCGGAGCATGCCGTATTGAAGGCCGCCTACCTGGCGCGCTTTCCCGACGCGGAGCCGATGTTTGGTTTCGCCGACTTCTCTATTTTTCTGATCCGGCCGGAGTCGGCGCGCTTTGTCGCCGGATTCGGCCAGGCGCGTTCGCTCTCCGGTGAATCGATTATCCGGTTGCTGCAACAGACCTAGATTCAGCTCAGGCCGAGGCGTCCACGGCATCGCCCACCGCGCGGAAGAACGCATCGGCGTGGTCGGCATCGATCCAGCGCACCACCACGACCATCTGCCGCTCCGGATCGACCCAGGTAATCGATCCACCGGCGCCGATCGCGAAAAAGCTGGATGCGCTGGCGCTGGGAAATACGCTGCGCTCGCCATTGAGCCAGATCAGATAGCCGTAGAACGGCGCAATCGCGCAGGGCGTGCGCATTCTGCCTATCCATTCGGACGAGATCACCTGGCGTCCTTCGTGCCGGCCTTGGGCTAGCAGCATTTGGCCGATAAGCGCCTGGTCGAGGCTGTTGATCGAGACGCCGCCGCCCCAATGACTTCCGCCGGGAACCGACTGCACCCGGCTGCCGTTCAGTTCGACCCAGGCGTTGTCGTAGCCGACCCAGCGCCAGTCTTCGCTCGCGCCCAGGGGACGCATGATCGCTTCGCCGAACACCTCCGGCAGCGGCCGGCCGAACAGATGCAGCAGCGCCAGCGACAGCTGGTTGATGCGCACGTCGTTGTATTCCCAGTACGTCCCCGGCGTCTGCAGCGGCCGCGCATCGCCTTTCTTGCCTGTGACCGGGTTGCTTTGGAATTGCAGCGTGCGGTAGCGATCGACCTGATCCGGAACGCCGAAACATTCGCCTTCCCATTCGCTGGTCTGCTGCAATAGCTGTGCCCAGGTGATAGGGCGGTTGTGCTCGCTGTCGAAGCCGATTCCGGGCAGGCGCGCGCATACGGGCTCGTCCACCTCGGGCAGCAGCGCGCGGTCGTGGGCGACGCCCGCGAGCAGGGCGAGGTAAGTCTTGGCCACGCTGAAAGTGAGGTCGGGCCGTCTGGGTTCGCCCCAAGTAGTGAGCAGCTTGCCCCGGTGCAGAATTGCGCCCGAGACCGGGCCGCGCGGCGATACCGGACCGAGCAGCCGGTTCCACGGCGGTGGATCCGCGGCATGCACGCCCCAAACGCCGCTGGTGTCGCGGCTCCAGTTGGTTTCGTGCGCGATGGCGTAGGCGATGGCGGCGCGCAGCTTGGCCGCTCCCTGAAGATCAGGGCCGAGTGTCATGACCGTGAACCTGATTGTGTTCGTGGCATATGGCCCGAGTCTATTACAATCTTTTGCAAATCGGGCGCGGTTCATTTGCGCTTCAGACGATTTTACCGTGATGCAAGTGCGCAGGCATGTGATAGATTGCGCTTTCATCGGTCTCCCGGGCGTTCGCCGCCGACGCGTAGCGAGTACAAGTCCACATGGCCCCAGCCATATCCGCCACAACCGCGGAACAACTCACCGCAATCATCGACTCGGTGCCGACTGCCGTCATCATGGCGGACCAGGGCGGCGCCATCGTGCTGGCGAACCTGCAAGCCCAGCGCCTGTTCGGGTACAGCAGCGCGGAACTGCTGGGTGAATCGATCGACATGCTTGTGCCGCAAAGCTTGCGCGCGCAGCATCGCGAGCTGCGCGCGCACTTTGCGCGGGACCCCAGGGAAAGACCGATGGGCAAAGGCCGCGACCTCATCGGCCTGCGCAAGGACGGCACGGATATTCCGATCGAAATCGGCCTCAATCCGGTGACGACGGCAGAAGGCGTGTTTGTCGTTAGCGCCATCGTCGACATCTCCGAACGCAAGCGGCTGGAGGCGCGTTTTCGCGCGACTATCGAATCCGCGCCCATCGCCATGCTGATGATCGACCAGGCGGGCGCCATCGTGCTCGTCAATGCCGAACTGGAAAGACTGTTTGGCTACGATCGCGGCGAACTGCTGGGCCGCAAGGTCGAGGTGCTGATGCCCGGGCGCTTCGGTGCAGCGCATCCTGGCCTGCGCAGCCAGTACCTGGGCTCGCCCGAGGCGCGCCGTATGGGCGCGGGGCGCGACTTATTCGGTCTGCGCAAGGACGGCAGCGAATTTCCGGTCGAGGTCGGACTCAATCCGGTGAGGACGGACGAAGGCCAGTTAGTCATCAGCGCCATCGCCGACATCAGCGAGCGCGAGCAGACCAAAACGCTGCGCCTGGCGGTCGAAGCCCTGGAACGCAGCAACCTCGAGTTGCAGCGCTTTGCCCACGTCGCCTCGCACGATCTTCAGACCCCGATGCGCAGCATCGCCAGCTTCGTCGAACTGCTGGGCATCAGGTACGCGGACAAGCTGGACGCGCAGGCGCAGGACTGGATCCGTCGGGTGGTCGAATCCGTCAAGCAGCTGCAGACCCTGGTTGACGACCTGCTCGAATACGCGCGCGTCGACTCTCCGGCCCAGCGCTTCGAGCCCGTGCCGCTGCGTGACGTGTTCGCACACGCGGTCCTGCTGCTTGACGCCACGGTGCGCGAGACCGGCGCCGAGCTCAGCTGCGGCGAGCTGCCGGTGGTCATGGGCGCCCGTTCGCAACTGGTGCAGCTGCTGCTCAATCTCATCGGCAATGCCCTCAAGTACCGCGGCGCCGACCCGCCGCGCGTCCACGTTTTCGCCGAGCGCGAGGGCGATCAATGGAGGTTCGCCGTGCGCGACAACGGCATTGGCATAGCGGCGCGGCATCATGAGAGGATATTCGAGATGTTCCAGCGCTTGCACGACCAGGGTGAATATCCAGGCACCGGAATCGGGCTCGCGGTATGCCGCCACGTGGTGCAGCGCCACGGCGGCAGAATCTGGGTCGAGTCCGAGCCCGGACGCGGAAGCGTATTCTTTTTTACGATTGCGGAGGGACCGTGAATGCCCTGATGACAACGCAGCTTAGAAGCGGTCGGCCGGCCGAGGTCCTGTTGGTCGAGGACAACGACAACGACGCCGAGCTGACGCGGATCGGCTTCGACCTGGCCGGGCTCGCCGTCAATCTGCACCGCGTGCCAAACGGCGAGGAATGCATGGATTTCCTGCGCAAGCAAGGCATGCACGCCGGCGCGACCGCTCCCGACATTGTTCTCCTCGATCTGAACATGCCTCGCATGGGCGGGCACGAGGTGCTGCTGGCGCTCTCCCGCGACGAGCGGCTCAACCATCTGCCGGTCGTGGTTTTGTCCACCTCCGCTGCGCAGGGCGACATACTTAAATCCTACAAGCTGGGCTGCCGTTCCTATGTGGTCAAGCAGATGGATTTCACGCAGTTTTCGGCCGAGATCAAGGGGATCGTCGACTACTGGTTCGGGCTGGTTGCATTGCCGCCGCAGGCCAAGTCGTAGGATGGCGGCCAACAGCGGGAGCGCATCAGTGGATATTAAGAAAGTGATCGTAGTCACCGGCGCGAGCCGGGGCATAGGCGCGGCGACGGCGCTGTTGGCCGCGGCGCGCGGCTATGCGGTCTGCGTCAACTATCTGAAGAACCGCGCCGCCGCAGATGTCGTTGTCGCCGAAATCGAGGCGAAAGGCGGCCAAGCCATCGCCGTCGCAGCAGATGTTTCCTCCGAGCACGAGGTTGTCAGCTTGTTCGAGGCCGTCGACCGGCAGCTGGGGACGCTCACGGCCCTGGTCAACAATGCGGGCGTACTCGAAACCCAGATGCGCGTCGACCAGATGGACGCGGCGCGCCTGAACCGGGTACTCACGGCGAATGTCACCAGTTGCTTTTTGTGCGCCCGGGAAGCTGTGCGGCGCATGTCGAGCAAATTCGGCGGCAGCGGCGGCGCCATCGTCAATGTATCTTCTGCGGCATCGCGCCTGGGCTCTGCCGGCGAATACGTGGATTACGCCGCATCCAAGGGCGCCGTCGACACGCTTACCATCGGCCTCGCGCGCGAGGTCGCCACCGAGGGCATACGCGTCAACGCCGTGCGCCCCGGCTTCATCTATACGGACATCCATGCCAGCGGCGGCGAGCCCGGACGGGTGGACCGGGTCAAGGAGTTCGTGCCGATGAAACGCGGCGGGCGTCCCGAGGAAGTCGCCGCCGCGATCCTGTGGTTGCTGTCGGACGAGGCTTCGTACGCGACCGGCACGTTCATCGACCTCGCCGGCGGCAGATGATGCCTGGGCGCGCCGCCCGATGAGCGCTTGAAACCGATAGCCGGCCCGCGGCGTATTCGAGGCGGGACTGGATAAACATACAGCCATCGTTTATAGTTGCCGCATGGCAGTTGTATCGTCCCTGGACACCCTGAACCCGGCGCAGCGCGCCGCCGCCGGCTATGGCGCTCGCGCCGCGGACAACGCATTTCGCGCCGGGCCGCTGCTGATCATTGCAGGCGCCGGCACCGGCAAGACCAACACGCTTGCGCACCGCGTGGCGCACCTGGTGCAGGAAGGTGTGAACCCGCAGCGCATCCTGCTGCTCACGTTCACGCGCCGCGCGGCGCTGGAAATGACGCGCCGGGCGCAGCGCATCGTCGGCGAAGTGCGCGGGGAAGTGAAGCTGCCCTGGTCGGGGACGTTTCATTCGGTCGCGAACCGCCTGATCCGGCGCTACGCCGCGCGGGTCGGGCTGGATGCGAATTTCAGCGTGCTCGACCGCGGCGACGCGGCCGACCTGATGGACGTGGTGCGCCACGAGCGCGGACTTAGCAAGGCGGAGAAGCGTTTCCCGCGCAAGGACACCTGCGTCGCGATCTATTCGCACCGGGTGAATACGCAGCGGCCGCTCACGGAAACGTTGGCGAACGTGTTTCCCTGGTGCGCCGAGTGGGAGGACGAGCTGACCGGCCTGTATCGCGCCTACGTCGAGAAGAAGCTCGCCAACCAGGCGCTGGATTACGACGACCTGCTACTCTACTGGCACGCGATGGCGGCGGACGCCGACCTCGCGCGCGAGATCGGCGCGCAGTTCGACCAGATTTTGGTGGACGAGTACCAGGACACCAACGTGCTGCAGGCGGAGATCCTGCGCGCGCTGCGGCCTTCGGGCGAGGGAATGACGGTGGTCGGGGACGATGCGCAGTCCATCTATTCGTTTCGCGCGGCTACGGTGGAGAACATCCTCGGCTTCCCGGCGCAGTATGCGCCGCCGGCGGCAGTGGTGACGCTGGAGCAGAACTACCGCTCGACCCAGGGCATACTCGATGCCGCCAACGCGCTGATCGCCGGCGGCGAGCGCCAATACCGCAAGACGCTGACTGCTAAGCGCGGCGCGGGCGCGCGGCCGCGCTATGTGACGGTGCTCGACGATCTCGCGCAGGCGCAGTACGTGGTGACGCGGGTGCTCGAGACGCGCGAGCGCGGCGTGCTGCTCAGGCGCCAGGCGGTGCTGTTTCGCAGCTCGCATCACGCCGACGTGCTCGAACTCGAGCTCGTGCGCCGCAATATCCCCTACGTGAAATACGGCGGCCTGAAGTTCCTCGAGGCCGCGCACGTGAAAGACGCGCTGGCGCTGCTGCGCTGGGCCGACAACCCGAAGAACCGCATTGCCGCGTTTCGCGCGCTGCAGTTGATGCCGGGCATAGGGCCGGCCGCGGCGGCGAAATGCTTCGATGCGTTCGCGGCGAACGCGCATGCCTGGGCCGGCCTGCAACGGTTTGCGCCGCCAGCGCTCGCGCGCGAAGCCTGGCCGGCGTTCGCCGAGCTGATGGCCGCGCTCGCCGCTCCCGAAGGACCGTGGCAGGGGCAGATGGGGCGGGTACGCGAGTGGTACGAGCCGCATCTTGAGCGCCTGCACGATGCGGCGCAGGTGCGCGCAGGGGATTTGCTGCAGCTCGAGCGCATCGCGCAGCAATACGGCACGCGCGAGCGCTTCCTGTCCGAACTCGCGCTCGATCCGGCGCAGGCCTCGGGCGACCTCGCCGGCACGCCCATGCTCGACGAGGATTACCTGATCCTCTCCACCATCCACTCGGCCAAGGGCCAGGAATGGGACGCGGTGCACCTGCTCAATGTCGCCGACGGCAATTTCCCCTCGGAATTCTCCACCGGCCGGCCGGAGCTGGTCGAGGAAGAACGGCGGCTGCTTTACGTGGCGATGACGCGCGCAAAGACCGAACTCGACCTGATCGCGCCGCTCAAGTACTACGTGACGCAGCAGTCACGCACGGGCGACCGGCATGTGTACGGCGCGAAAAGCCGCTTTCTCACGCGCGAGGTCATGGCCTGCATGGATGAGCAAACCTGGGGAGAGGCCGACACCGTGGCCAGCCCGGCCGGCGGCAAGTCCGGCGTCGATGTCGCCGGGAAGCTGCGTAGCCTGTGGTTGTGAAAGCGAGACGAGGGGGACATCCCCCTCGTCTTGTTGCAAGCTCTTAGAACTCGCGATCCTCGCCCGGCTTCATTTCGATCATGCGATCGCCCAGGCCGCGCTTGTCCAGCGCCGCCTTGAACTGCGCCGGCGTGCCGGCGAGCAGCCCGAAGGTGCCGAAATGCATCGGTATCACCTGCTTGGGCTGCACCCACTGCACTGCGAGCGCGGCGCGCGTAGGGTCCATGGTGAAATGCCCGCCGATGCAGGCGAGCATCAGGTCGACTTTGTAGAACTCGGGGATCAGCTTCATGTCCTCGTACACGTCGGTGTCGCCGGTATGGTAAATGGTGGGGCCGCCGTCGATCTGCAGGATATAGCCGACCGGGTTGCCGCTGGCAATAGCCTGGGGATGACCGGGTTCGGCGGCGGGCGCGACCGGCGGCACCAGCTCCGAGCCGTGTATGGCATTGACGATGGTGACCTTGGCACCGGCCTTGGGCAGAGCAAAGGTGCCGCCGACGTTGCCGCCGGTCGCCGCAGTGGCCTGCTTCTCCGGGTAGCCCGCCACCGACTTCAAATTGATTTGCAGCCCGTAAGGCGCGACCAGTACCGCCCCGGTTTTCTTCGCGATCTCGACTGCGTTGCCGACGTGGTCGGAGTGCCCGTGGGTGATCAGGATGTAATCCACCCGGCCGAGCTTGGCGATCGAGTCCTTGTCCGGATTGGTCGGAACGGTAAGCCACGGATCGATCAGGATCACGCCGCCCGAGGGCGTCTCTATCTTGTACGCGGCTTGGCCGTACCAATGGATTTTCGTGGCGGCCTGTGCGACGGTCGCCGTCATGGCGAGCATTGCGAGCGCGAGTAAAACGGTGCGCAACTTGTTTGCGAATTGCATGGGATCCCTTCCTTCGGTCATGGATTTGCGATAACGCGGCGGCGGTAGCTTATCGCGCCCCTGCCTCCGCTCCTTCAAGCGCGGCAACGATAACCGATCTCAACTGTTTTTCCTACATTGCGTCGCACAAAGGCACGGCTTCAGGCGGTCTCAGTCCGCGGCTTCCCCGGCAAGCGCGCTCGCCCGGGCAGGAACGCGCGGGATCGTCAGCCGCAGCTGGACGCTGCGGTCTTGAGCAATTTCGAATGCCAAGTCGCCGCCATGGACGCGCGCGAGTTCGCGCGACAGGCTGAGGCCCAGGCCGACCCCGTCCAGGCGCCGGCCGCGCGCACGGTCGGCACGGTAGAAGCGCTCGAACAGCCGTTCCTGGTCTTCCGCGGCTATGCCGGCCGAGGCGTTTGCGATGACCACCGTCGCGCGCTCCGCCGAGCAGGAGGCGGCGATGCGTATCCAGCCGCCTTCGACGTTGTACTTGATCGCGTTGCTGATGAGGTTGTGCAGGATCTGCGTCAGCAGGTTCCCGTCCGCGCTGACGCTGATGCCCGGCGGGATGTCCTCGCTCACCTGCAGCGCCGGCGCGAGCATGCGCGTGTCCTCGGCGAGGGCGAGCAAAGCGGCCGACAGATCGAACGGCGCGAGCTGCGGGCGCAACTGCGCGGCGTCGGCCTGCGCCAAGAGCAGCAGCTTGCGCGAAATCGCCGACAGGCGCCGTACTTCGTCCAGAATGCCGGTGAGCACGCCCTGAATGCGAGAGCCGGCTTCGGCGCTATTGATCTCGCGCTCGATCTGGCCCTGCAGGATCGCGAGCGGCGTCTTCAGTTCGTGCGCGGCGTCGGCGGAGAATCGCGAAGCCTGCTTGAAGCTCTTTTCCAGACGCCCGAGCATTTCGTTGAACGCGAGCGTGAGTTCCTCGAATTCGCGGTCCTGCTCGCCCGTGGTCAAGCGCTGGTCCAGCCCCGCGGCCGTCACCGTGCGGATCGACGCGTTCAGGCGCCGCACCGGGCTCAGCGCGCGCGCTGCGACCAGCCAGGAGCCGAGCCCGATCAGCGCGAGCGCGAGCGGCACCGCCAACAGGAATGAATTGCGCAGCGCGGCCATGTCGGCATCGACTGCAGCAAAGCTCATCACCACCGCCACTCTCGAGTACGGCGTCACCGCGAGTCCGGCGCGCCAGTCGGTGCCGTCGGCGCGGAACGAGGATATGGCGACGGTAGGCTCGAGCGGGCGCAGCTCGACGTCGGGCTTGATCACCCAGGACGAGGCGGGCGGCGGCGGCAGCATGCGCGGGTCGGTACGCCGCGCGAGCGGGCCGGCGGCAGGCATAGGCGGCCACAGGAAGCGTTTCTCGTCGGCGCCGGCGGGCCAGCGTGCGGAGCGATAGACGGTCGCGCCCGCGGCGTCCTCTACCAGCAGCAGCACATCGACCGGGTTGCGCGCGCCCAGCGCGCGGCCGAGCACCACTTCCGCCTGCTGCCAGCCGCCTGGCGGCAGGCGCCGGGTGGACTCGCGCCCGGCGTGCTCGGCCAGGTCGGTCTCGAGCTGCTGCACGCGGATGTCGCGCACGAACCACCAGGTCAGCGTGGCGAAGCCCGCCAGCGCACAGCCGGCGAGCAGCGCCGAGAGCAGCGCGATGCGCAGCCGGAACGACAGC
>JACZJU010000120.1 GCA_014860395.1 Burkholderiales bacterium
ATCTGGAACGCTGTGGCCGGGCTCATGCAGGCGCCGAAGTCGCGCAGGCCCTCGCGCCGCGCGCGCAGCGCAAACGGCGCGACCGTGGACTCTTCGGAGAAATTCATGCCGTGGAAGCCTTCGTACTCCGCAGTGAGTTCGGGAAACTTGCCCGAGGCAACCCAGTCGAAATTGCCGCCGTCGACGAGGATGCCGCCTATGGCGACACCGTGCCCGCCGAGGAACTTGGTGGCCGAGTGATACAGCAGGTTGGCGCCGTAATCGAAGGGCTTCAGCAGATACGGCGTGGTGAAGGTCGAATCGACCATCAGCGGCAGGCCGCGCTCGTGCGCGATCTCGGCCACCTTCGGGATGTCGAGCACGTCAAGGCCCGGGTTGCCCAGGGTCTCGGCGAACAGGGCGCGGGTGTTGGGGCGGATCGCGGCGCGCCAGGCATCGAGGTCGCGCGGCTTGACGAAGGTGGTTTCGACGCCGAAGCGCGGCAGCGTGTAGTGCAGGAGGTTGTGCGAGCCGCCGTAGAGCGCGCCGGAGGAGACGATGTGCGAGCCGGCGCCGGCGATGGTGGCGAGCGCAAGATGCAGCGCGGCTTGGCCGCTGGCGGTGGCGATGCCGGCGACCCCGCCTTCGAGCGCCGCCACGCGTTCTTCCAGCACGGCGTTGGTCGGATTCGAAATGCGCGAATACACGTGCCCCGCGCGTTCCATGTTGAACAGCGCCGCGGCGTGATCGGAATCGCGGAACACGAAGGAAGTGGTGAAGTAGATCGGCGTGGCGCGCGCTCCGGTGTGCGGGTCCGGCGCCTGTCCGGCGTGCAGGCTGAGCGTGTCGAAGCCTGGATACTTGGGTTGAGCCATGGGTCCTCCGATATAGTGCGGTCGATTCTATCAGGATGTTCGCGTCGCCCCGATCGCGTATCATCGCCGGTTCCGATGACAGCCCAAAAAGACATATCGCCGCCGTTCGAGCTGCTGCTGAAGGTGTTCCTGCCTTTTGCCGGCGGCTATTTTCTTTCCTACCTCTACCGCACCGTCAACGCCATCATCTCGCCCGACCTGGTGCGCGAGTTCAGCCTGGGTCCGGACGATCTCGGTCTGCTGACCAGTTCGTATTTCCTTGCCTTCGCCTTGTTCCAGCTGCCGCTGGGGATATTGCTCGATCGCTACGGCCCGCGGCGAGTGAATGCCAGTCTGTTGATGATCGCCGCTAGCGGCGCAGCCTTTTTCGGGCTGAGCCAGAGCCTCCCAGGGCTGATCGTCGCGCGTGCGCTGATCGGACTGGGCGTCTCCGGCTGCCTCATGTCGAGCATGAAGGTGTTCACCCTGTGGTTTCCCCTCAATCGCCTGGCCACGCTCAACGGCTGGTTGCTTTCCTGCGGCGGACTGGGCGCGCTGGCGGCGTCAAAGCCGGCGGAAGCGCTGTTACGGATCACCGATTGGCACAGCATGTTCCTGTTGCTCGCGGCGCTCACCTTTGCCGCCGCCGGCGCGATATTTCTGATCGTGCCGGAGCGCCAGGCGCCGCAGGCCCCGCAGAGCCTGATGCAGTCGCTGAAGAGCCTGCCGCCTATCCTGCGCAATGCGAATTTCTGGAGGCTGGGGCTCTTGGCCATAGCCGGGCAGGGCGTGGCCATGTCGCTGCAGAGCCTTTGGATCGCTCCCTGGCTCAAGGACGTGGTCGGCCTCCCGCGCGCCGATATCGGCAACCATTTGTTGATGATTGCGCTGGGCATGATCGTGGGAGCGGCCCTATGGGGCGTTGTCGCCGATTGGCTGTCGCATCGCGGCGTCGACACGGTGAAGGTGGTGCTCGGCGGTGTAGGCGCCAATTTGGTGATTCTGTTGCTGCTCGCGCTTGGAGTGAAAGTCGGCACGCTGTTCCTGATGTTTGCATTGACGCTGTTCAGTCAGGTGCTGCCGCTCATCTATGCCGTGCTGTCGAAGGAGTTTCCGCTGGAGCTTTCCGGGCGGGTCATCAGCACGCTCAATTTTCTGGTTTTTCTGAGCGCGTTCGCGGTGCAGTGGGGCACCGGCTTGATCATCAATCTGTGGCCGGTGGAGGCGGGTCGATATGCCGCGGCCGGCTATGGCACGGCGTTCGGCGTCTGCGTCGTGCTGCTGTTCGTACCTTACGTGCTGCTGTTGCAGTCGCGCAGGCCCGCCGCGTCGCCTCGATAAGAGACGGGCCGGCCTACTTTTTTGTGCCGGTCTTGTCGGGTTCGCCCTGGGCAAGCGTCTCCTGGCGCGCTTTCTTCAATACTTCCGCCGCCGCAGCGTGGCCCATTTTCAGCGCCAGTTCGACCGCGCTTTCGCCGTCCTTGGACAGGGCGGCCACATTGGCGCCGTTGCGGATGAACAGCTCGACCATCTGCGCATTGCCGCGCATCGCCGCATATTGCAGCGGCGTGTAGCCGTTGTCGCTGAGCACGTTCGGATCGAGGTTCATCGACAGAACCTTCTGCGCATACACCAGGTTGTCCTTCTCGATTGCATAGAACATCGCCTTCACGCCCTCCGGGCTTTTGACCCGCGGCTTCGGCTCCAGGCCGGTGGGCAGTATGCTGACGACGTAGTTGATGAGCGAGATGCCGACCATGGCGATCAGGGCGATGATCAGCGGGAGCTTGGAGATTCCCAGGGTGTCGGACCACGTGTCGGTGACGTTGGCGCCGATCACGAGCAAGGCCACCATGATGAAAAAAGCGAATTTCAGGTAAAGGAACAGCGCGATCACCAGCAGTATGCCGAGGATGGCCGCGATGTAGCCGCGGTCTATGCTGTACTGCTCGGCGATGTCAGCGGGAAGCAGGGCGAAGAGGGTGGCGATGCCGACCAGACCGACCAACGCCCATTCTTTGTATTTTTTTGCCTGCAGAAAGTCCATGACTTCCTCCGCTTAGCGATGGCTCCCGGCGTATTGTGGGCAAGCGCGCTTCGATTGGCAAGGGCGGATTGCACGGGCTAGTATAATTCAACGGTCAAAGCGGCAATCTGCAACACGGGGCGGGGAATAGCATTGAGCAAAGCGTTCACAAAGGAGCAAGACGGCGCGGAAGAGGACGAGTTGGCGCCGGAAGTGGTGCAGCCGCAGGGTGTGAAGAACTACATCACGCCCGGCGGGTACGCGCGCATGCAGGCCGAGCTGAAACAGTTGCTCGACGTGGAACGTCCGCAAACGGTCAGCGTCGTGCACTGGGCGGCCTCCAACGGGGATCGCTCCGAGAACGGCGATTACATCTACGGCAAGAAGCGCCTGCGCGAGATCGATCGGCGCATCCGCTTCCTGATCAAGCGCCTGGAAATCGCCGAGGTGGTGGATTCCAGCGGCCAGGAGCAGGACCGGGTGTTTTTCGGCGCCACGGTCAGCGTGCGCGACTGCGCCGGCCGCGTAAGCAGCATAAGCATAGTCGGCATGGATGAGGTTGACCCGGCGCGCGGTCGGGTAAGCTGGATTTCGCCGATCGCGCGCGCGCTGCTCAAGGCGCGCGAGGGCGATAGGGTGACCCTGCGCACGCCCTCCGGGGTGGAAGAGCTGGAGGTCGAGGAAATCCGCTACGAGGCGTTGCCGTAAGCCGGCATCGATCGGCGCAGGACTACACATCAATCTTCAGCGACAAGACTTGCGCGGACGGCGGCCCGTCCGCGCGGATCGCCGATTGTGCGCGGAGGTGAAGCGTGTCCGCGCACAATCGGCGATCTTGTGGAAAAGCAAGCCCAACCCGCAGTTGTTTTTATCCATAACCGTCTTTTTGGTACGGACACGCTTCATCTCCGTACCAAAAAGACGGTTGGCGCGCAGAGAGCGCAATGGCCGATCCCAGAACCTGACCGACGCAGGGGCACACTTCGAGCTGTATTACTAGTTTCTCAAGCGCAACCGCGCGTAAACGCGCCCTAGTTCTTCTTGTCCGCGCCGGACTCGCGCGCGGCGAGGCTGGTGAAATCGCCGGCCTTGACGATCGACAACTTGCTCGGGTCGAGATACTTTTTCAGCGCGTCGTGGATCTGCTGCGGCGTCAGCGCGGCGATCCGCTCGTCGAAGCGTGCATCCCAGGCAAGGTGGCGCCCGAGATACAGATTCTCGGCGAGGCGCCCGACGAGCGCGCCGTCCTGCGTGCGGCGGAGCTTGCGCAGCGCGAGGTAACCTTTCTTCGCTTCGGCCACCTCTTTCTCGCTGAAACCTTCACGCAGCGCCTGTTGCAGCACGTCCAGAATCTCGGTTTCGATGCGCGCGCGGTTTTGCGGCGCGTAAATGGCGCTTACGCCGAATTCGCCCACGGCATCCAACGATCCGGCGGTGAGCCAGGAGCTCACGCTGTAGGAAAGCCCCTCCTGCTCGCGGATGCGCCGCCACAGACGCGAGTCGACGGAGCCGCCCAGCAGGTAATTGCCCAGCGCCAGGGCCGGGTAGTCGGGCGCATCGTCGCGCAGGTGCAGGTTTAGGCCGGCCTGAAATACTGCGTTGGCCTTGTCGGGCGTCTCCAGGCTGCGATTGATCGCCGGCACGTCGCGATAGCTGCTGGCTATCCGCGCATAGGGCCGCGGACTCGTCCAGTCGCCGAAAAGCTCTTGCGCGAGGCTGGCAATCTGCTGCGCATCGAAGTCTCCGACCACTGCCAGCTCGCTGTCGCTGGCACCGTAAAAATCGTCGTGGCAGCGGCGCATGTCCTCGATGCTCACCGACTGCAGGCGCTGCAGGCGCTCGTCCAGCGTGGGCGTGTACAGCCAGTGCTCGGGCGTATAGGGGTTGAGATGGCGCTCAAGCTGCAACCCGGCCAATGCGTTGGGTTCGCTTCTCATGCTCTCTACCCTGGTCAGGAGCGAACGCTTGAGCTGTTCGAATTCGCCTGGGGGAAAGGCGGGCTCGCGCAGCACTTCCGCGACCAGGCGCAGCGCCTCGGGCAGATTCGCGCGCACGGTTTCGATCGAGGCGCCGTCGCCGCCGACGCTGACGTTGGCTTTCAAGCGGTCGAATTCGTCGCGCAGCTGCTCGCGCGTGTGCTGCCTCGTTCCGCGCATCAGCATGGCGGACGTGAGCGTGCACGCCGCGCTGCGGCCCAGTTTGCTCTGCTCGTTGCCCCAGTGCAGGACCAGATTCGCCACTACGGTGCCGCCTCGCGTCTTCTTCGGCAGCAGCGCGAGCTTCATGCCGAACGGCAGCTGCCGCACCTCGGTGCGCGCGTCGATATTGGCCGCAGTCGGGTCGAACATTTCACCCGCGGCCACCGACGCCTCGCCTTTGTAGTCCTTGACCAGCGCCGCGACATCGGGCGCAGGCGGAATTTCGGCGCGGTCCGGCTGCGGCGTCGGCTGAAAGATCCCCAGCGTCCGGTTGGAAGTCTTCAGGTACTGTGCCGCGACCCTCTGCACGTCCTCGCGCTTCACCCGGCGCAGGCCGTCGCGGTAGAGGAAAAACAAACGCCAATCGCCCATGGCGATGAATTCGGACAGTGCGATGCCGAGTTCACGCGGATTGGTCATGGCCATGTCGACGTCGTTCATCAATTGCGTGCGCGCGCGCTCCACCTCGTCGTCGGTAACCGGATCGGCGGCAAAGCCCTCGAGGGTGGAAATCAGCGCGGTGCGCGCCGCATCCAGAGGCATGTCCTTGCGCAGGCTGGCGCCGAAGTAGGCGTAACCTGCTTCGCGCTGCTGTTGGTCGCCGCCGTAGACGCCGCTTGCTTTGCCGGTCTCGACCAGCGCGCGGTGCAAGCGGCCGCCGGGAACCTTAGTCAGCGCGGTGACGAGCACGTCGATTGCGGGGAAATCCGCATGTGAGCCCGGCGGCAGGTGGTAAAGCGCACCGACCAGCTGCACCTCGCCCGCGCGGCGCAGGGTCACGCTGCGCTCCCCGTCCTGGGTCGGCTCGGCAGTGTAGGTTGGGACGAGCGTGCGCGTCGGTTTGGGAATGCCGGCGAAATGGCGCTCTACCAGGCCCAGCGCTGCGGCCTCGTCGAACCTGCCGCTGATGAGCACCACCGCATTGTCGGGCTGGTAGTACTTGCGATAGAAGGCCTGCAGGCGCTCGATTGGCACGTTTTCGATATCGGAGCGATCGCCGATGATGGCGTGGCCGTAGTTGTGCCACAGATAGGCGGCGGAGGCCATGCGCTCGCCGAGGACGTTGTAGGGGCTGTTCTCGCCAGCCTCGAACTCGTTGCGCACCACGGTCATCTCGCTGTCTAGATCCTTTTTCGCGATCTTGGAATTGACCATGCGGTCCGCTTCCAGCTCCAGCGCCCAGTCGAGATTGTCCTCGTTGGCCGCCAGGGTTTCGTAGTAATTGGTGCGGTCGTATGAGGTCGAGGCGTTGAAGCGCGCACCGTGGTGCTGAAACTCGTTCTTGGGGTCGGGATGGCGCGGCGTGCCCTTGAACTGCATATGCTCGAGCAGGTGCGCCATGCCGTATTCGCCGTAGCCCTCGTGGCGCGAGCCGACGAGGTAAGTGACGCTGACGGTGACGGTGTCCTGCGAGGCGTCCGGGAACAGCAGCACCTTCAGACCGTTGGGCAGGCGGTATTCGGTGATGCC
>JACZJU010000121.1 GCA_014860395.1 Burkholderiales bacterium
GCCGGCTTCGCCGCGCCAGGCACGTTTTCCCTGGCGATGGTGTTTCTGGTGGCATTCGTACTGTATTACTTCATCAACTGGAAGTATCTGTCCCAGGTATGGGGGCTCAGCTGATGCCTTGCCGCGTAGGAACGCGCTAATGCGCAGACCCGAAGCATGGCGCGTCGGCTGCTTGCGATCGCTGTCATAGAACCCCGGTCGGGCGCATACGCTATGGACACGACGCTAAGCAGCAACGACACAGCGGCCCTCGCACGCAAAGTCCTGGGGCTGTTCAAGCTGCGCATCGGTTTTGTCATCATGATCACCGCCTTGGCCGGCTACGCCGTTACCCCAGGAGCCGGGCCTGGCGGCGTTCCGCTGGCGGTGCTCGCGATCGCGGTGCTGATCTCCTCGGCGAGCGCGGGTGCGTTCAATCAATACATCGAATACGACACCGACCGCTTGATGCTGCGTACCCGCGGACGCGCCTTCCCGACCGGTGCGCTGCCGCATACACCCGCATGGCTGTTGCTGATCGGCATACTGCTTGCAGGATCGGTCGCAGCGGCCTGGTATGCCACCAATCCGCTCGCGGCATTGTATGTCTTCCTCGGTGCGTTCTTCTACGCCGTTGTCTATACCGTTTGGCTCAAACGCCGCACCTGGCTCAACATCGTCGTCGGCGGGCTGGCGGGGAGCTTTTCAGTGCTCGCCGGCGCCGCCGCAGTCAATCCGGAACTGGGCACGGTACCGCTCCTGCTGGCCCTGGTACTGTTCCTGTGGACGCCACCGCATTTCTGGAGTCTGGCCATCGCCAACAGTTCCGATTACGCGGCGGCGGGCGTGCCTATGCTGCCGGTGGTGGTCGGCAATGCACGCGCCGCGCAAATCGTGTTCGCCAGCGCACTCGCCTTGGTAGGCGTTTCGCTGCTGCCGATGTTTTTTGGGGCGGGCTTGGTCTATTTCGCCGGTGCCCTAGCTGGCGGCGCCCATTTCATCCGCAAAGCCTGGCAATTGGCGCGGGCGCCCAGCCGCAAGACGGCAATGGGCTCGTTCCACGCTTCGCTGGCTCAATTGAGCCTGTTGTTGTTGGCGGCGATGACCGACGCTCTGCTGTTCTGAGCAGGAACGACTTGCACCCGAGCGCCGCGGCTGCCTCCGGATCGGGTTAAGCTCGTTAATTTATGCAGTCTATCCGAGCGCAACAGATTGAAACTTCATAGCGGCCCCGCTCCCTGCGGCCTGTGGCGCCGCGTATACGCCGGCGCCATGCTGGCAATATTCTGTGGCGTCGCCGTCCCTGTCGCGGCAGTGGAAAACGCCACTCCGGCGCTCTCACCCGCCATGGACCAGGCAGCGGCCCTGCGTGCCAGCCAGGCGGCAGTCGGTCGCACGATCGGCGACTACACGCTGCTGGACAGCGAGGGGCGTAGGGTTCGCCTGTCCAGCTATCGCGGCAAGCCGCTGCTGGTGAGCTTTATTTACACCGGCTGTTTTCAGGTATGTCCGACGACCACCCGCGCACTGCAACAGGCGGCTTCGGTCGCGCGCGATGCGCTCGGCGCTGACCGCTTCAATGTAATCAGCATCGGCTTCAATCAGCCGGCCGACTCGCCGCAGGCGCTAAAATCCTTCGCCGCCCAGTACGGCATCAACTCGCCCAACTGGAAATTTCTCAGCCCGCCCGCGGCCATCGTGCCGGATCTGGTGCGCGACTTCGGTTTTGGCTTCGTCGCCACCGCGGCGGGTTTCGACCACCTGCTGCAGGTTAGCGTGCTTGACGCCGAGGGGCGCATCTACCGCCAGATTTACGGCGAGAATTACTCAGCCGACTTTCTTACCGAGCCGCTGCGGCAACTCATCAGCGGCAACCCGGTAGCCGGCGCCACCAGTTTCTCAGAGATTCTCGATCAGGTTCGAATCCTGTGTTCTGTATATGACCCGCGCACAGGCAAGTATCGCGTAAGCTACGGACTCGTCCTCGAAATCGCCGGCGGCGCGACCTTCCTGCTTTGGATAGTCTGGTTTTTCCTCAACGAGTGGTGGACGCGCAGGCGCTCGGCCAGACGCTCGCGCGCTTGATGCGTTTCGATACGACTGGCACGACGAGACGCTGTGGCCTGAGTCGCTGCAAAGACCGCAGCAATTGACCGTGTCCGCCTCTTCCTCAAACCTAAGCAGCGCTCTGATCGCTTACCAGCGCATCGAACATAGCTTCGACAGCGCGTTCGGGGCTGGGCTCAATCCCTGGCGCCATCTCGGCGCACTCGGTTTCCTGTTTTTCTGGATTGTCGCGCTCACCGGACTGTATCTTTACGTCGTGCTCGACACCTCGGTCGATGGTGTCTATCGCTCCATCAACTGGCTCTCGCGCGAGCAATGGTATCTCGGCGGCGTGCTGCGCAGTCTGCACCGCTATGCCGCCGACGCCTTTCTATTGGTGACCTTGCTGCATCTGCTGCGCGAATTTCTGCTCGGACGCTACACCGGTTTTCGCCACTTTTCCTGGCTCACCGGCGTGCCGCTGCTGTGGTTCATCTATATCTCCGGCGTCGTCGGCGTATGGCTGAGATGGGATCAGCTGGCGCAGTTCTCCGCTGCCACCACCGCCGAATGGCTAGACTGGTTGCCCGTATTCGCCACGCCGCTGATACGCAACTATCTGAGCGCAAACGCCGTCAGCGACCGCCTGTTCTCGCTGTTCGCATTCGTGCATATCGGCGTGCCGCTGTTGCTGATCTTCGGCCTCTGGTTCCACATCCAGCGCATCAGCCGCGCCGAAGTGTTTCCTCCAACTGCGCTTTCAGCGGGCTCGCTGCTTGCCTTGTTGGCCCTGTCCCTGGCACTGCCGGTTACCAGCCAGGCCCCAGCCGACCTTTCCCTGGTTCCAGGCCTGCTCCCACTCGACTGGTTCTACCTATTCTGGCAGCCGCTCATGTTCGCGACCTCGGCCGGCGTCGTGTGGGCGCTGGTCATTGGCGGGTCCTTGCTTCTGTTCGTCCTCCCGGTCTTGCCGCACGCTGCGGCGGCGCCGATCGCCGAGGTACATCCGGACAATTGCAATGGCTGCCGCCGCTGCTTCGAGGATTGTCCCTACGCCGCCATCGTCATGGTGCCGCATCCGAGTGGCATCGCAGGCCGGCAACTCGCCCAGGTGATCCCCGATCTGTGCGCAAGCTGCGGCATCTGCGCCGGCGCCTGCCCTTCGTCCACGCCTTTTCGCAGCACAGCCGAATTGGTTACCGGCATAGACATGCCGCAAATGCCGATCGGCGCGCTGAGACAAGACGTGGAACGGGGATTGGCGCAACTCGAAGGAAGGAACGGCATCGTTGTATTCGGCTGCGATCAAGGCGCGAGTTTGTCAAGGCTGGTCGGCGAGGACCTCGCCAGGTTCAGTCTGATCTGCACCGGCATGCTGCCGCCTTCCTTCGTCGAATACGCGCTGCGCGGCGGCGCCGCCGGCGTGCTGGTGACCGGCTGCCGCGAAGGCGGCTGCGCCTTTCGCCTCGGCAATCGCTGGACCGAAGAGCGTCTCGCCGGATTGCGTGAACCACATTTGCGCGCCAGACCGTCGCGCAAGGCACTGCGCATCGCCTGGGCCGACCGCGGCGAGGAGGCCGAGCTTGCGGACGTAGTCGAGGATATGCGGCAGGCACTGGCTGCAGAACGGCTGCAGAATACGGAGCCAATCGCGGATGCGACCGCGGATACTATCGTTTCACCGGCAAGGACGACTGCGCATGGTTAAGTCGATTTCCTGGGATAGGCCAGGCGCTGCTTTACGGGCTGTTCGCGCTGATCATAGGCTATTTCTCCAACTCGCCACCCTACCGGCATTTGCCAGCCGACCAGGCACTGATCAAACTGAGCTTCAGCCATGAAGGCAAGCTGGTCTCCGCCTGTCGCCAGCGCAGTGCGGAAGAGCTCGCCAAACTGGCGCCCAATATGCGCGCACCCATGGATTGCCCGCGCGGGCGCTCTCCGGTCACCGTCGAAATCGATCTGGACGGTACCCCGGTCTACCGACATGTGGCCAAGCCCTCGGGGCTGTCGGAAGATGGCGCCTCTACCGTCTATCACCGATTTCCGGTGCAATCCGGTGAACATCGGCTTGCAATTCGCCTGAACGATGACGCGCGCAACGCAGGATTCAATTACCGCCGCGAAGAAACAGTGAATCTGAAACCCGGCAAGGTGCTGGTGATCGACTTCAATCAGGAAACCGGCGGAATCACCCTGCAATGAACGCGCCCAATATTCCAGGCCCGGATTATGCACTGCCGCCGCCGGACTATGCCCGGCAAGCGCTGGCGCGCGCCTGGTTGTGGCTGGGCCTGCTTTCGCTGATCGGTTCGGGCGTGTTCTCGGTGTTGCTGGTGCTGTCACGCACCCCGGTCTTGCAGAAACTTTTTCCTGTCGCGGATTTTTTTCATG
>JACZJU010000122.1 GCA_014860395.1 Burkholderiales bacterium
CCATGTCTGCGATGAAGCGTCTGTTCCAGTTGATGTCGGAGAAAAAGGCTTCCGACATCTTCCTGTCGGTCGGTTCGCCCATCAACATCAAGATCAGCGGCACGGCCATGCCCATCAATCAGCAGGTTATGGATGCTGCGAGCATCACCAACCTGCTTTACGAAGTGCTCACCGACAAGCAGAAAAAGGAGTTCGAGGACACGCTAGAGCTGAACACCGCGTTTCCCATGCCCGGGATCGGCAGCTTTCGCATCAGCGCCTTTCGCCAGAAGAGTACGCCGGCGGTGGTGGTGCGCTATATCCCCGGCGAAGTGCCCAACATCGACACCCTGGGCGTGCCGCCGGTGCTGAAGGAAGTGATCATGGAAAAGCGCGGCCTGATCCTGATGGTCGGCGCCACCGGCTCGGGCAAGTCGACCACCCTCGCCGCCATGCTCGACCTCAGGAACGCCACCAAGTCCGGCCATATCCTCACACTGGAGGACCCGGTGGAATTTGTTTTCACCAACAGGAAATGCATCGTCAACCAGCGCGAAGTCGGCACCGACACCCTCGATTTCAAGGTCGCGCTGAAAAACGCGCTGCGCCAGGCGCCCGACTGCATTCTTATTGGCGAGATCCGTGACAAGGACACCATGGCGGCGGCGATCGCTTACGCCCAGTCGGGCCACCTGTGCCTGGCGACCCTGCACGCCAACAACAGCTATCATGCGATGAACCGCATCATCAGCTTCTATCCCCTGGAAAACCGGCCGGCGCTGTTGCAGGATCTGGCTGCCACGCTCAAGGCAGTGATCTCGCAGCGCCTGATCAAGAACCTCAAGGGCGCCCGCTCGGCGGCGGTGGAGGTGCTGCTCAATACGCGCTATACCGCCGAGCTGATAGACAAAGGCGAAATCAGCGAAATCAAGGATGCGATGGAAAAGAGCATGACCCCCGGCTCGCAGACCTTCGAGCAGGCGCTGTTCAAAATGTACAAGGACGGCATGATTAGCAAGGAGGAAGCGCTGGGCAACGCCGATTCCGCCACCAATCTGTTGTGGCTGATGAACCAATCCGAGGGCGACGGCGGTGCTGCCACGGCCGCCGCTGCGGCCGAGAAAAAACCCCAACAGGCGGACCCGTTCGCGGCCACCGGCAATTTCAGCGATTTCAAAGTCGTGATCGACGAGAAGACCCAGTAGTGCAAGTTACCTTATATGGCATTGCTAATTGCGACAAGGTCCGAGCCGCCCGAGCCTGGCTGGCAGAGCATGGCGTTGAAGCTAGGTTTCACGATTTCAAGCGCCAGGGCGTCACGCCGGCCCTGCTTGCCGGCTGGCTGAAGCAATTGGCATGGACGGAACTGGTCAACCGCAAAGGCACAACGTGGAAGCAATTGCCGCAAACGAGGCGCGATGGCATCACTTCCGCCGCTGCCGCAAGCGCCCTGATGCAGGATAAACCCAGCGTCATCAAGCGGCCCGTCCTCGACCTGGAAGGCAAGCTGCACCTCGGCTTCGACGCCGGTACCTATTCAAGCCTGTTCGGGCAATCATGAGCTCAGCCACCCTGGAACTGGCACAGCAGTTGATTCGCCGGCGTTCGGTCACACCGGACGATGCCGGCTGCCAGGAAATTCTCGGCCGGCGGCTTGAGCCCCTGGGTTTTTCGCTGGAGAACGTCCGCTGCGGCGAAGTAAGCAACCTTTGGGCGCGCCGCGGCAACGCCGGGCCGGTACTATGTTTTGCCGGACACACCGACGTGGTGCCCGCCGGCCCGCGCGAGCAGTGGCTGAGCGACCCGTTCGAAGCCGACTTGCGTGAAGGCAAATTGTACGGCCGAGGCGCTGCCGACATGAAGTCTTCCATCGCCGCCTTCGTCTGCGCCGCCGAGGAATTCGTCGCCGCGCATCCGCAGCACCAGGGTTCGATCGTCCTGCTCCTCACCTCGGACGAAGAAGGCGCGGCCGTGGATGGAACGGCGAGGGTGGTGGAAAAACTCAAGGCCCGCGGCGAATTGCTCGATTACTGCATCGTCGGCGAGCCCACGTCAGTGGACAAACTCGGCGACATGATCAAGAACGGCAGGCGCGGCTCTCTTTCAGGCAAGCTTGTGATCAAAGGCGTGCAGGGCCATGTCGCCTATCCGCATCTGGCGAAAAATCCGGTGCATCTGGCCGCACCCGCCCTGGCCGAGCTCGCCGCGGCCAAATGGGACAATGGCAATGCTTATTTCCCCGCGACCACCTGGCAGATTTCCAACATCCACGGCGGCACCGGCGCGACCAACGTCATCCCGGGCAGCATGGAAGTGCAATTCAATTTCCGCTACTCCACCGCGAGCAAGCCGGAGGATCTGCAAAGCCGGGTGCACGCGATTCTCGATCGGCATGGGCTGGATTACGCGCTCGACTGGCTGCATGCGGCGGCGCCATTTCTCACGCCTGAGGGCGAACTGGTCGGCGCCGCGCGCGCCGCCGTGCACGCCGTGACCGGCATCGAGACGGCCCTGTCCACCACCGGAGGCACTTCCGATGGCCGCTTCATTATCGACATCTGTCCGCAGGTAGTCGAACTGGGTCCGGTCAACGCGACCATCCACCAGCTGAACGAGCATATCGAGATCGATGCACTCGACGCGCTCAAGTCCATCTACCGGCAGGTGTTGGAACGCCTGCTGCTGCCGGCCTGAACTCGAAACGCGCCTCCGCACCGACTCTGCGCAAGGTACTGCGCGAGGCGGTGGCCCAATTCAAGCGCGCTGGCCTGGCCTTCGGTCACGGCACGCTCAACGCGCGCGACGAAGCCGCCTACCTGATCCTGCACACGCTCAAGCTGCCGCTAGGCGATCTCGATTCCGTGCTCGACCGGCGATTGAACCCCGCCGAGCTCAAAGCAGTGCACGCCATTCTGCAGCGGCGCGTGAGCGAACGCAGACCGGCTGCCTATCTCACGCGCGAAGCCTGGCTGGGGAAATTTCGCTTCTACGTCGACGAGCGCGTCATCGTGCCGCGCTCCTTCATTGCCGAATTGCTGCGCGAAGGACTGGCGCCCTGGGTAAGCGATGCGAAGCGCGTGCGCGGCGTGCTCGACCTGTGCACCGGCTCTGGCTGTCTGGCAGTGCTCGCTGCGCATGCCTTTCCCAAGGCGCGCGTAGACGCCGCCGACCTCTCCACCGAAGCGCTGCAGGTGGCGCGCAGGAACGTGAGGGACTACGCCTTGGGCAAGCGCGTGCGGCTGGTGACCAGCGATCTGTTCGATCGACTGGACGGATGCCGCTACGACTTGATCCTGTCCAACCCGCCCTATGTCGATGCCGCCGCCATGCGCGCGCTGCCGCGCGAATACCGGCGCGAACCGCGCCTCGCGCTTGCAGGCGGGCGCGACGGCCTCGCGCTGGTGCGGCGCATGCTGGCGCAGGCCGCCACCCATTTGAACCCTGGTGGCCTGCTCGTGGTCGAGATCGGCCACAATCGCGCCGCACTGGAAAAAGCCTACCCGCGCCTGCCCTTCATCTGGCTGGACACCAGCGCCGGCGAGGACTATGTCTTCATGCTGCACCGGGAGGATCTGCTGTGAAAACACTCAACGATCTGCTCACCCTCGAATGTCTGCCACCGGACTGGCGCGAGGCCGCCCTGGTCGGCCGCGCGTGGCTGCCGGGCGCGCCCGCCGGCCCCTCGCCCATCGCGCTGCGCGCCAACGGCGATATCGTCGATCTCGCCGGGACCGAACCAACCATGAGCCAGTTGCTGGCGCGCAACGACCGCGTCGCCCTCGCCCGCTCGGCGCCGGGCAAGATGATCGGCACGATCGAGGCGTTGCTCGCAAACAGCGGCGACGGCCGGGACGCCGGCCGGCCTAGCCTGCTTGCGCCGATTGACCTGCAGCCGATCAAGGCGAGCGGCGTCACCTTCGTGCAAAGCCTGCTCGAACGGGTGATCGAGGAGCAGGCGCGCGGCGACACGGCCAAGGCCGAAGCGATACGCGCGCAGGTGACGCGCATCATGGGCGATGATCTTGCCAAGGTGAAACCGGGTTCGCGCGAGGCCGAGGAGATCAAGCGCGTGCTGGTCGAACAAGGCGCGTGGTCGCAGTATCTGGAAGTCGGCATCGGTCCCGACGCGGAAATCTTCACCAAGTCGCAAGTCATGTCGGCGGTCGGGCTGGGCGCAGAAATCGGCCTGCATCCCAAATCCACCTGGAACAACCCCGAGCCGGAAATCGTGCTCGCCGTCACCGCCGCGGGCGAGACCGTCGGCGCCACGCTTGGGAACGACGTCAACCTGCGCGATTTCGAGGGCCGCAGCGCGCTGCTCCTCGGCAAATCCAAGGACAATAACGCTTCGTGCGCGATCGGCCCGTTCATCCGTCTGTTCGACAAAGGCTTCGGCATGGACGAAGTGCGCCAGGCCGATCTGGCGCTCGAAATTTTGGGCACCGACGGCTTCGCGCTCGAGGGCGTGAGCCCGATGAGCAAGATCAGCCGCGATCCGCTGGATATCGTCACCCATGCATGGGGACCGTATCACCAGTATCCGGACGGCTTCGTGCTGTTCCTCGGCACCATGTTCGCACCGGTCAAAGACCGGGACGCGCCCGGCATGGGCTTCACCCACAAGATCGGCGACCTAGTCAGCATTTCCACGCCGAAACTCGGCCGCCTGGTGAACCGCGTCACCACCTCGGATCGAGCGCCGCCCTGGACTTTCGGCATAGGCGCGCTGATGCAAAATCTGGCCACGCGCGGGCTGCTGCGCCGGCCGCAGTAAAATCGAGAGAACTCACTAATTGACGGGGGAAATCAGATGAGTTCGCATGAACAACAGAGCCACGTGCGCGTAGCAGTGGTTCAGGCCGGCGCGGTGCCCTTCGACAGCGAGGCCTGCGTCGACAAAGCCGTGGGCCTGATCGGCGAGGCTGCAGGCCTAGGCGCGAAGGTGATCGTTTTTCCCGAAGCATTCGTTCCCGGCTATCCCAAAGGCGCCAATTACGGCTTGGTCGTGGGCGCGCGCGACCCGGCAGGGCGCGAGGAATTCCGCCTTTATCTCGAAGCTGCGATCGAGGTTCCGGGTCCGCAGACCCAGCGCATGGGCGAAGCTGCCGCCGCCCACGAGGCCTACCTGGTCATGGGCGTGATCGAGCGCGAGCACGGCACCTGCTATTGCACCGTGCTGTTCTTTGGCCCGGACGGGACGCTGCTGGGCAAGCACCGCAAGCTGATGCCTACCGTGATGGAGCGCGTCATCTGGGGCTTCGGCGACGGCTCCACGCTGACGGTGGTCGACAGCCCCTACGGCCGCATCGGCTCGGTCATCTGCTGGGAGAACTACATGCCGATGCTGCGCATGGCCATGTATTCGAAGAACGTCGCGCTGTATTGCGCCCCCACGGCCGACGACCGCGACACCTGGATCGCATCGATGCAGCACATCGCGCTCGAAGGGCGCTGCTTCGTCCTCACCGCTTGCCAGTTCCTGCGCAAGAAGGATTTCCCGGATTCGGTGCGCGTGTCGCTCGGCGATACGCCCGAAGCGGTGCTGATGCGCGGCGGTAGCGCGATCATAAATCCTTTGGGCCAGGTGCTTGCCGGCCCGCATTTCGGCAGCGAAACCATCCTGACGGCGGATTTGGATCTCAAGGACATCGGTCGCGGCAAGTTCGATTTCGACGCCACCGGACACTACAGCCGGCCGGATGTTTTTCAGCTGAACGTCAACGAAGCGCCGATGAAGGCGGTACAGACAAAAACGTAGGCGAGCCTGCGGCTATCTCTGCAGGCCTACAATTTGGAAAAATCCAAGGTCGCGAAGTAATCGTCCAAGGTTTCCGCGCGCCGAATCCGCGTGACGGAGCCGTCTTCGCGTAACAGTAACTCGGCGGAGCGCAGCTTGCCGTTGTATTGAAAGCCCATCGCGTGCCCGTGGGCGCCGGCGTCGTGGATGACGAGCAAGTCGCCGGCGTCGATCGCGGGGAGTTGCCGGTCAATCGCGAATTTGTCGTTGTTCTCGCACAGCGAACCAACCACGTCGTAGGTGTGGTCCTGGGGGGCGGACTCTTTTCCCAGCACCGTGATGTGATGGTACGCCCCGTACATGCCAGGCCGCATCAGGTTGGACATGCAGGCATCGACGCCGATGTATTGTTTGTAAGTATTCTTGTGATGAATCGCCTCGGTGACCAGGTAGCCGTACGGTCCGGTGATACAGCGGCCGTTTTCCATAAAGATCTTCAGCGGATGCAACTTGGCCGGAACGATGATTTCCTGATACGCCTGCTGTATCTCCCTTCCAACCATGTCGAGATCGACGGCCTTCTGGCCCGGGCGGTAGGGAATGCCGATGCCGCCGCCGAGGTTGACGAATTCCATTCTCACGCCCGGATCGCGGGCAAGTTCCACGGTCAGTTCAAACAGCATCTTCGCCGTCTCTACGAAAAACTCGGCGTTCAACTCATTTGAGGCCACCATGGTGTGCAGCCCAAGACGGCGCACGCCATGCGCCTTCAATTGCCGGTAACCTTCCACGAGCTGCTCGCGGGTGAAGCCGTACTTCGCTTCTTCCGGATGGCCGATGATGGCATTTCCCTCGCGCAGCCGGCCCGGGTTGTAGCGCAGGCAAACCAACTCAGGCAACCCGACTTGCTGTTCCAGATAGGGAATGTGGGTGATGTCGTCGAGATTGATGATCGCGCCCAGCTCTTTGGCCCGAAGGTATTCTTTCGCTTGGGTCTCGTTCGACGTGAACATGATGTCCTCGCCGGTGATGCCGACTCGCTCGCACAGTTCCAGTTCCGCCAGGCTCGAGCAGTCGCCGCCCAAGGCTTCCTGCTTCAGGATCTTCAGCAAGTGCGGATTCGGTGTGGCTTTGACCGCAAAATACTCCTTGAACGAGGCCCATGCGAATGCCTGGTTCAGCCTCCGGGCGCTGGCGCGGATCGCGGATTCATCGTAAATATAAAACGGCGTCGGGTAGTTGCGAGCGATCTCGCGGATGGTCCGCTCATCGAAGGGGAGTTTCTTTTCTATCATGATGACCCGGGTATTCCGGGGTGCCTTTCTCTGGAAAACGATTTGTCGGACGGCGATTCTACCCTGCTACGCAAAACGGTGGCAATTAACCGTCCTCGTGTAAAATGAGTTCGACATGAGATTAGCTGATCTTTGGGCGAAGCACGGCGGCAGCACGCTGCAGTTGGACTCGCCCGCAACGAAAGATCTGTTCATTTTCGGCGTTACCGACGATTCCAGAGACGTTCGTCACGGTTACCTGTTTTGCGCCCTGCCGGGCACCAAAGACGATGGTCTTGGGTTCTGCTCGCAGGCCGCCTCGAAAGGCGCACAGGCCATCGCCGTACCGGAAGGCACGCGCGACGACGCCCTGGGTCTCAACGAGTACGAGCGCGAAAAAATCGTCGTCCTGCGAGTCCGGGACATTCGAGGATTCTATGCGCGACTCGCGGCCGAGTTTCATTCCGGCAGTCCGCTCACGATCGCATCCGTCACCGGCACCAATGGCAAGACCTCTACGGTGTGCTTCCTACGCGATCTGTGGGACGAGAACGGCTGCAACGCAGTAAGCCTGGGAACCCTCGGCCTGCAGGCCCGCGACAAGAGCCACTCCAACCTTGAAGCGGGACTTACCACGTACGACGCGAAAACCCTGCATATCATGCTTGGCGAACTGGAGCGTGCGCACGACGTTACGCATCTTGCGATGGAAGCTTCGAGCCACGCGCTCGACCAGCAGCGCCTGGCCGGCGTCACTTTCGACGCCGCGGGTTTTACCAACCTCACCCAGGACCATCTGGACTACCACACTTCGATGGAGGACTACTTCCTGGCCAAGATGAGGCTCTTCAATGAGCGGCTCAAGACGGATGGCGTCGCTGTCATCAATACCCGCGACGCGCCTGGCATCCAGATCGCAGCGGCGATGAGGGCTAGAAGTACCCGCGTCATCTCCTATGGCGAAGCGGGCAGCGGCGCCGACCTTGAGGTGCTCAAACGAATTCCGCATGCGCAGGGACAAACGCTGAAGCTATCGGTCTTCGGCGCCGCATATGAAGTCGAGGCGCCGGTGGCAGGTGCTTTTCAGGCGGAGAACATTCTATGCGCGCTAGGTTTGGCAGTCGGTACAGGTGTGCCGGTGGAACGTGCGATTGCCGGCATCGGCCGCTTGGCGAGCGTTCCGGGGCGCCTTGAACTCGCCGCCGTTCTGCCCAATGGCGCGGCTGCCTACGTGGACTACGCGCATACTCCAGATGCCCTTGACAACGTTCTGCGCAGCGTGCGCCCGCACGTCGGCGCGAAAGCCAAACTCCACGTGCTCTTCGGATGCGGAGGCGACCGCGATCCTGGCAAGCGACCCATCATGGGCCGCATTGCCGCGGAACGCAGCGACTGCGTTTGGGTGACGGATGATAATCCGCGCACCGAGGACCCGGACGCGATCCGAAAACAAGTGCTCTCGGGGGCCGCTCGCGCAACGGACGCAGGCGCGCGCCGCGAGGCATTGCAGCGCGCGCTTTCCGCATTGCGGCCGGGCGATGTCCTTGTCGTCGCCGGCAAGGGCCACGAGGACTATCAGATC
>JACZJU010000015.1 GCA_014860395.1 Burkholderiales bacterium
GATAGAGGTGAGCAGGATGGTCGCCATGCCCGAGCCGACCGCGAGATGCAGGACCTGCTCGCGCGGCAAGCCCTGGGCCTCGAACAGCATCACCAGCAGCGGCACCATGATGGCGCCGCCGCCTATGCCGAGCAGGCCGGCGAAAAAACCCACTGCCGCGCCGATCGCGGCATAGCCCAGCCACCATTCCATAATCTACCCGTTCGCGCCTAGCAATAGTTCGGCGACTTCGACAAAGCCCTCGCCGCTGCGCCGGTCGGTTACATAGACCGGCGTCTCGGTCAGGCGCACGCCGAAGTCGGCTACATTGGCCACGCCCACCGAATTTGAAAAGAACCTGAACATCGGCGCATCGTTGGGCGAATCGCCGACGAACAGGTACTTTGCCTCGTCGCGCGCAAGATCGACGCCGTAGCGCTCCTGCATCAACGTGCGCGTCATACCCAGCTTATCGTAATCGCCGAACCAGCCGTTGACGTGGATGGAGCTTATTTTCGCTGTCATGCCGGCCGCGCGCATCAACGCCACGATGCGGTCGATTTCCGCGGGCGGCAGGCGCGGTACGTCCTCGCAGTAGTCGATCGCGAGGTCGGCCTCGCGGTAAAGCTGGTCGGAAGCGAGTGCGCAGCCCGGCACCTCGCGCAGGATGCGTTCGCGCACGGCAGCCATCTTTTCGCGGTTGGCGGCGCGCGTCGCCGCGTCGAACAAGAAGCGTTGCCCCAGCTTTTTGTGCGCGGCGTCGTAATAGAAATAGAAGGCGCCGTTCTCGCCCACTACCGCGTCCACCGGCCACATGCGCGCAATATGGTCGCACCAGCCGGCCGGCCGCCCGGTGATCGGGAGCACCAGTTTTCCGTCCGCATGCAGCCGCTCCAGCGCGGTGTAGGCGCGCGCCGTGAGTTTGCCCTCGCTGGTGAGCGTGTCGTCAACGTCACAGAATACGCCGCTAATCGCTTTCACTGTCGCGGCGGGCAAAGCGCTGAGCGGTTTCATCGCGCGCCCGCCATGCGCTCGGCGACGCGCGAACGCTGCTCCGCGCTCATGTGCAGGCCGCACTTGGTGCGCCGCCACAGCACGTCTTCGGCTGCGCGCGCCCATTCGTGTTCGATCAGGTAGACGAGCTCGCGCTCGTATAGGCCGCCGCCGAAGTCTTCGCCGAGATCGGCCTTGGTTTTCACGTCATCGAGGATTTTCCCGGCCAGCGTGCCATGGCGACGCAGCAGGCGCACCAGCCAACGCGGATCGAGTTTCGAGTAGCGCGCATGGAATTCGTCCAGCACCGTCGCAAAATCGCGTCCGCCGAAATCACCACCCGGCAGCGCCTCAGCATGGGTCCACGGCCGATGCGCCGGGACCCAGCGCGCGAGCTTGTCCATCACGTGTTCGGCCAGCTTGCGGTAGGTAGTGATTTTGCCGCCGAAGATGGATAGCAGCGGCGGACCTTGCTCATCGAGCAGCAGTTCGTAGTCGCGCGTGATGGCCGAGGGGTCTTCCCTGCCATCGTCGTACAGGGGGCGCACGCCGCTGTAGTTCCAGAGCACTTGTTCGGTGGTGATCGCGCGTGCGCTGTAGCGGCTCGCCGCTGCGCACAGATAGGCGAGCTCGTCGGCCGAAACTGTTGCCGGAAGGTCTCTCTCCGTGACCTGCACGTCGGTGGTGCCGATCAGGGTGAATTCGCGCTCGTAGGGAATCATGAACACTACGCGCCGGTCCGGATTCTGCAGGATGTAGGCGTAGCGCTTGTCGTGGATGCGCGGCACCACGATATGGCTGCCTTTCACCAGGCGCACGCGGCCGGGGGATTCGATATTCAGCTCGCGATCAAGCAGGCTTTTCACCCAGGGACCGGCGGCATTCACCAGTATCCGCGCATGCACTTCGTATTCCTTGCAGCTCGCCTGATCCCGCAGAGTGACGCGCCAGGCGTCTCCCTCGCGTCGCGCGCCGGTGCAGCGCGTGCGCGCAAGCACGGTTGCGCCATGCGCGCGCGCAGAACAGAGCGTCAGCAGCACCAGGCGCGCGTCGTCTACCCAGGCGTCGTAGTAGGCGAAGCCCCGGGTGAATTCCGGCTTCAGGCCGGCGC
The DNA here is from genome assembly GCA_014860395.1 of Burkholderiales bacterium. Lineage (GTDB taxonomy): Bacteria > Pseudomonadota > Gammaproteobacteria > Burkholderiales > SG8-39 > 2-12-FULL-64-23. The sequence goes on from JACZJU010000015.1 coordinate 2,084, forward strand.
CGTGGCCCTCGGCATCCAGCCTGACCGTGCGTGACTTGGGCAGGCTCGTGCGTCCGCCTATGTGGTCGTAGAGGAATAGCCCCGCGCGTATCATCCATGCCTGGCGCAAATGGCGTTCGTGCGGCAGCACGAATTCCAGCGGCCAGATGATATGCGGGGCAATGCGCAGCATCACTTCGCGCTCGGCCAGCGATTCGGAGACCAGGCGGAATTCGTAGTATTCGAGGTAGCGCAGCCCTCCGTGAATCAGCTTGGTGCTGGCCGAAGAGGTCGCCGAGGCAAAATCGTTCTGCTCGGCGAGCAACACCTTGAGGCCGCGACCGGCGGCATCGCGCGCGACGCCCGCGCCGTTGATGCCGCCGCCGATGACGGCGATGTCGTAGAGTTCCATTGAGTGAGGCGCTCGAATGCCGTGCTGGCCCTGAAGTCGGCGATGGCGGTGGGTTGCGAATTATAGCAGCGCGGAACATCCGGCCCCACGCTGAGACTGGCGGCAAAGAGGACAGCCAGGGTGCGAGGCTCTACAATGGCGGTTTTCATTCAAATGGAGGCCGCCATGCCAACTATCCAGACACCCAGCGGTTTGACCATTGAAGACGTCGCCCTCGGTGAAGGCGCAGCCGCGGCCGCCGGCCAGAGCGTCACCGTGCACTACACCGGCTGGCTCACGAGCGGCGATAAATTCGACTCAAGCAAGGACCGCAACGATCCCTTCGTCTTCCACCTGGGCGCGGGGCAGGTCATCCGCGGCTGGGACGAAGGCGTGCAGGGCATGTTGGTCGGCGGCACGCGCAAGCTGACCATCCCGCCCGAGCTCGGCTACGGCGCGCGCGGCGCGGGCGGCGTGATTCCACCCAATGCGACGTTGGTGTTCGAGGTGGAGCTGCTCGCAATCGACTGAACCGGCCCCGTTTTTCGGAGCTTCGTTTCAGTCGCCCCAAGGAGGCTCCCTTAGGCCGTCGCTAGGACTCCTTGCAGTCGTAGTACACCGCCAGCCATAGTGTCAGCGCGACGGTCGATTCGACCCTATGCCGGCGGTGCGGCGCGATATCGACGTAGTCGCCCGCCTTCAATAGGCGCGGCGCCGCTTCGTCCTCGAAGGCGAGTCTAGCCTCACCCTGCAACAGCAGCACCCACTCCGCCTGTGCTTGGTCGTACCAGAACCCGGGCGGGCTAGCCTGCCCGGTGGAAACGATACGCTCTATCCGAAGACCTGGGCGCGACAGCAGTTCGACGAATTGCTCCGCGGCGCAGTCCGCCGGCAAATCGGCGAACAGGTTAAGCATCTTTGGCGCGCGACTTTTCCGCCTCCAGCATCGAGGGCGTGATGCGGGCGCGGGCCAGGTACTCGCGCAGAATCTTGACCGCGGAACGGTCCAAGGTATTGCCGTGATGCGGGCGGTGCAGGACGTCCTCGTGGCCGTTGAGCTTCACCCGCAGACGCGCGCCCGAGAGTGATTCGACCTCGGCGCCTAGATGATGCAGCAGCGACTCCACCTCACGCCAGTGGATGTTGCCGCTGATGGGGTCGCGGAAAATGGACTGAACTAGGTGTTCGTGCTTGTGGCTCATCGGCGGCGCCCTATGCAGGAATAGCCCTACACTTATCATAGCCGAGCCGGCGAAAGCGTGTTGCCAGCGCAATGGCTGCCGCCCCGGCTGGGGCGTCAGCGGGCAAGCGCCATTGAGTGAATCGAAAAGCGAACGGCGGTACTGCGGGTGTTTCGGGACGACTGATTTTTACTCAGCTGCCGCCGAACCAGTTGTACCCCTGGTCTTCCCAGTAGCCCCCGGGGTAGGTATTGGTGACGAAAATCGCCTGGATGTACTTGGGATTCTTGTAGCCGAGCTTGGTCGGCATGCGCAGTTTCATCGGAAAACCATAGCGCGGCGGCAGCGTCTGGCCGTCGTAAGTGAGAGTCAGCTGTGTCTGCGGGTGCAGCGCGGTGGGCATGTCTATGCTGGTGTAATAGTCGTCGGCGCACTTGAAGCCGACGTACTTGGCGCTGGTGTCCGCGCCAACACGGGCAAGAAAGCTCGAGAACGTCACGCCGCCCCATTTGCCGATGGCGCTCCAACCTTCGACGCAGATGTGGCGCGTGACCTGGTCGCTCTGCGGCAGCGCCTGCAGTTCGGCCAGTGTCCAGGCGTGCCTGTCGGCCACCAGTCCGGAAACGTCGAGCCGGTAGCTGTCGGCATCGACCCGCGGTATTTTGTCTTCGCCGTAGTAGGCGTTAAACGGGAATGGCCGCGTAATCATCGACTCGGGATAGGTCGGCGCAAGCTGCTTGGGATCAAACAGCCAGCCCTGCACCTTGTCGTTGAAGCGCGAGACCTTCATCAGCGCGTTCTCGACACTCTCGTCGTCGACGATGGTGCAGCCGGTCAGCAGCGACAGGCCGCCCAGCGAGAGCGAGCGCCGCAGGAACAGGCGGCGCGAGGGCTGCTCGATGCGGCGCAGCGCTTCCTTCACCACCGCGTCGCCGTCGATCTTGAGCAGTCGGGAGGGCTTCTTGATCATCGCAGTAACTCCTCAGCGGCCGCGGATCATGGCCAGCAAGGTGCGCGGCACCATTGCGGTCATTGCCAGATGCACCATGACGAACGCAACCATCGCCGCCATGGCAAAGAAGTGGACGAGACGCGCCCCCTCGTAGCCACCCAGCAGCTCACGCAGCAGCGGAAACTGCACCGATTTCCACAGCACCAGACCCGACAGCACCAGCAGAACCGCGTCGACGATCGCAAACAGATAGGCCGCGCGCTGCACCGCGTTGTACTGGCGCAGATCCGCATGCGACAACTGGCCGCGGAATGCAGCGAGCAGGTCGGCAATGATGGCGCGCGGCGACAGCGGGAAGAACTTGCGCACGATGCGCCCGGTGCCGACGTTGCACAGCAGGTAGACCAGGCCGTTGGCGGCGAGCAACCACATCGCGGCGAAGTGCCACTGAATCGCACCGCCGAGCCAGCCGCCGAGCGTGATCTCCTTGGCAAATTTGAAGTCGAACAGGGGCGACGCGTTGTAAATGCGCCAGCCGCTCATGGTCATGATGACCACCGCGAGCGCATTGAGCCAGTGCGTCGCGCGCAGCCAGACGGGGTGGATGGTGAGGGTAGCGGCGGTCATGGGATTACCCCCTTCAGCAGTCAGGAGCCCGCGCACTGGTTTGCGCTTACGGCCTGGAGCACTTCGCCAGTGCGCTCGTTTTGCACAAAAGCGACCACCTCCAGCCGCGCCCGGTTCCAAGCAGCTGGCAGCGCGACGTCGCGCTGCACCCGCGCTGCGCCGTCGGTCAGGCGGACCGGCCCAATCCATACACGCGCCACGTGATCGTGCACCAGAGTCACGCCGCCGTTTTCGCCGCGCTCCACTTTCGACACGATGCCGCTTTCGGCGAGCGCCAAGTACAAGGCTGCCGGCCCGGCGCCAGCGTGCGCCGTCGCCTCAGCCTTGAGCGCCAAGGCGCCGGTCGGCGTGAGGTTCGCGCTCACATGAATGGCGGCCGCCGCCGGTTGGGCGTTCAGTTCCCGTACCTTGTACCGCAGCCCGCTCCGCCAGCCGCGCAGCTCGGCGCCGCTGACGAAGAATTGGGGCGTATACACCGTCTTCTGCTGGTTCGCGCGAACCAGCCAGCTTTGGCGATCGCCGAATTTGCCCTGCGCGTACGGGTCCTTCCAGCCGATGTAGTCCCAATAGCCCACGTGCAGCGCCAGCGGCACCACCTCGGCGGACGAGTCGAGCGCCTCGCGCAGGCGGCCGAGTTGTTGATCGGCAGGCGGACAACTGGAGCAGCCCTCGGAAGTGTAGAGCTCGACCAGCGCAGCCGTATTCGGCCCGCTGCGCACGTCGCAGGCCGCGTAAGCAGTCAGCGGCAGGACTGCCGCGGATGCGGCGAGGAATGTGCAGAGGGTGAGTCCACGCGAAATCATCGGCAGGGCGCCTTTCAAGGAGGTTCGTTCGGCCGCGCACTTGATGCGCTTTGGGATTTAGTTCGCCGTCCGGCGGCAGGCGGTTACACTCCCTGCACAATTCAATACCAATCTGCAGGTGTTGGCACCTACTTGTGGCCCCAGACCTCAGCCACACGAGCGTCCCTGCCGCAGCCGAACCGATAATAGTTATAGCGGATCGGATTCTTCTGGTAATAGTCCTGGTGATATTCCTCGGCTGGATAGAATGCCGAGGCAGCGACGATTTCCGTGTATATCTGCTTCAGCTTGCCGCTCTTGAGCAAGGCGTCGCGGCTGGCTTCGGCGATCTTGCGCTCGGCCTCGTCTTGCCAGAAGATGGCGCTGCGATACTGAGAGCCGACATCGCAGAACTGCCGGTCCTTGACCGTCGGATCGATGTGATGCCAGAAGTAGTCGACCAGCTTTTGATAGCTTACTTTCGCCGGGTCGTAGGTAACGCGCACGGCCTCGGCGTGCCCGGTGCCGCCGGCGCTGACCTGTTGGTAGGTGGGATTGGGGGTCGTGCCACCGGTATATCCGGATTCCGTCGCGAGCACGCCCGGCAGCTTGTCAAAATCCGCCTCAAGACACCAGAAGCAGCCGCCGGCGAAAATAGCTGTCGCGGTGGCCGTCGTGCTGTCCGCGGCTTTTGCCGGCTTTGCGCCGGCGGTGAGGCCGATGCTGCCCAGCAACAGCAATACGGTGGCGGCGAAACCCGCTAGTCCCAGGCTGGTCTTCATGTGCGCAGCTCCGGCAGCTTGTCGGCGCGCGGCACGAATTGCAGCGCGACGCCGTTGTTGCAATAGCGCTTGCCTGTCGGTTGCGGGCCGTCATCGAAAATGTGGCCCTGATGCCCGCCGCAACGCGTGCAGTGATATTCCGTGCGCGGATAGAGCAGTTTGAAATCGGTCCTAGTAGCCACCGCTCCCGGCAGGGACTGCCAAAAGCTCGGCCAACCGGTGCCGCTATCGTATTTTTTGCTGCTGTCGAACAGGGGCAGATTGCAGGCGGCGCAAACGAAGGTTCCATCCCGCTTCTCATGGTTCAAGGGGCTGGTGCCGGCGCGTTCCGTATCCTCCTCGAACAATACGCGATACGCGGCGGGCGGCAGCAGGGCAGCCCATTCGGCTTTCGACTTGCGCAGCACCGGGCCGGCGCCCTCCTTCGCCAGCGCGAAGCCGGCATTGACCATAGGTAGTGCGGATAAGCCCAACAGCCATTTCAACGATCGACGACGATCCATAACATCCTCCGAAAAGATTATGCGCCTGACATATTTGGCCCAGCGACCTAGTTGCCACCAGTCCCTCTACATGCCACGCAACCTGCCTCCGCAAGTTCTTGTTTGGCGCGTCATGACAGCTAGTTCGGCGGGAACTGGCGCGCGGTTACACCCTGGTGCACAATTCGCTATTGGCAGGGAAATATCGAGTTAGTTCCCGCGCGGCTGTAACCAAAGGCTTTGATGCAACGAATGCAGGAAACAGACCGGCTGAACGCGGGCGAAGAGAAGCTCAGGAATCTGCTGCTACTCGGACTCGCCGGTGACGAGCCGGCCTACCATGCGTTTTTGCAGGAACTGAGCGCGCACTTGCGCGCCTTTCTGAGGAAGCGTCTCGCCCGCTTGCCGGACGAGGTGGAGGATCTCGTGCAGGAATCGCTGCTGGCCGTGCATAACCAACGTCATACTTACGACGCGGGACAGCCGTTGACGGCGTGGATACACGCGATTGCGAAATACAAGCTTATCGATTTGCTGCGCCGGCGCGCGCGGCGTGACTTGCTTACCGATCCGCTGGACGATGAACTTGGCCTGGCGTCGGCGTCTGACGCCGAGGCCGCGGATGCGCGCCGCGATTTGGGCAAGCTGCTAACACAGTTGCCAGAGCGGCAGCGCCTGCCCATCGTCCATATGAAATTGGAAGGTCTATCGGTGGCGGAAACCTCTAGGCTCACGGGGATGTCGGAATCGGCCGTCAAGGTGGGCGTGCACCGCGGCCTGAAGGCGCTGGCGGCAATGATAAGGAAAGATGCATGAGAACGGACGATCTGGTGACCATGTTGGCGACCGGCGCCGGTGCGGTACCGCCGCATCCGGTGGCGCGCCGCTATGTCATCGGGCTAGGCGCCGGCACGCTGGGCGCGGCGGTTTTGATGGCGATGCTGCTCGGCCCGCGCCCTGACCTTGCTGCGGCCATCGCCCTGCCCATGTTCTGGGTCAAAACGGGTTTTGTCGTCAGCTTTGCTGCCGCCAGCCTGTTCCCGGTCTGGCGCTTGTCACGACCGGGCGCGAGCCTTGCGTGGGTGTCTAGCGTCCTCGGCGCGCCGGTAATCGCGATCTGGCTGCTCGCGGCGGTCGTGCTCATACGCTCGGACGCGACGCAACGTGAGGTGCTGTTCTTCGGTAGTAGCTGGAACGCCTGCCCGTTCCTGATCGCCTTTCTTTCCGCGCCGGTGTTTGTCGCAGCGGTATGGACGATGAAAGGACTTGCGCCCACGCGCTTGCGCCTGGCCGGCGGGGCCGCGGGACTGCTGTCGGGCGCCGTCGGCGCCATGGTCTATAGCGTGCACTGCACGGAAATGGCGGCACCCTTCATTGCCTTTTGGTACATGGCGGGCATGCTGATCCCGACGGCGGTCGGCGCCCTGCTCGGTCCGCGCCTGCTGCGCTGGTAGCATCGCGGCGACTTTGATCCGGGCGCTAGTAGTTATGGCGACCCGGGCAGGCCGGATGCAATTCGCCAATCCGCGTTAAACTGGCGCCACCAAATAACCGGAAGCCCAGATGCGCTGGCGCCTCACCTCGCTACTGCTGAACCTGGCCCACGCGATCGATCATCTGATGCTGCTCGTGTTCGCGACCGCGGTATCGGCCATCGCGCGCGACTTCGGCGTGGGCCGCTGGGAAGATCTCATGCCCTACACCACCGGTGCCTTCCTGATGTTCGGTATCGGATCGTTCCCATCTGGACGGCTGGGAGACCTCTGGGGCCGGCGCGCGATGATGCTCGTATTCTTCTTCGGCATGGGCGCATCCGCCGTGCTGATAGCCCTCACCCGAAACGCGTGGCAGTTGGCGCTGGCACTGGGCTTGATGGGCGCCTTTGCATCGATCTACCATCCTGTGGGCATCCCGATGTTGCTGCGCCACACGCGCAAGCCGGGCATCACCATAGGCATCAACGGCATGGCCGGCAACCTGGGCATTGCCGCCGCGGCCATATCGACAGGATTCCTGATTCAATACGCGAACTGGAGAACTGCCTTCATCGTGCCCGGTTTCGTATCGATAGCTTGCGGCTTGCTCTTCATGAAGATCGCGCCGGTCGAGCAGGGCGCACCCGGGAAACAAGCCGTGAGACAGATCGAGCTTCCAACCGCCACGCGTAACCGGGTATTCCTGGTGATGACCATGCTCGCCATCACCACCAGCATCCTGTTCAATTTCACCACCAACGGCAACGGCGAGCTGCTCAAGGCGCGGCTGCCGATTCTGGTGCAACAGCCCGCCTTGCTCGGCATGCTGCTTGCGGTGGTGTACGCGCTGTCTTCAGTGTCGCAGCTGGCCGTGGGGCGCCTGATAGATCGATTTCCGATACGCAATGTGATGCTGGCCATCGTCGCCTGCCAGGGCCCTATCTTCCTGTTCGCCTCCTTCAGCCAGGGCTGGACGCTCTACGCCGCCATGATTGTCTTCATGGTGCTGGTCTTCGGCTCTATCCCTTTCACCGACGCGATCATCGCGCGTTTCGTCGATGACAGCATACGCTCGCGCGTAAGCGGCATGCGCCTGGCCGTTTCCTTCGGCGTGAGCTCGATGGCCGTCTGGGCGCTGGGACCTGCGGTCAAGGCTGCGGGTTTCGGCTTTGCCTTACTGGTGTTGGGAGCGGTGGCGATTTGCTCGCTGCTGATCACCTGGCAATTGCCCGACGAGCAAAGCATACGCAAAGCGTCCGAAGTGCCCAATCCGCAGGTTGCCTGAAGGGATTTTCGTTTGGTCCCGCCCGAGTTCCCCGGTGGCGCGCGGGGGAGCATTGCGGGCGCCGGAAGGCGGCAACCCTCCGTCCGGAGCCCAGCAATGGAGCATATCTGATATTTATCAATACCCTCATACACGACGATGGCAAAGTCGCACTGAAATACGAAGGGGAATTCAGATAGTGTACGAAGTTCCTGCTGCTGTACTCAAACAAGCTTCCAAGTGTCGACATAACTTTTCCTGCCTACAGACCGGGCAGTGCGGCGACAGTCCGATGTGCGCCGTGGAGGGGACCCACGGAGAGAGCGTGCTCCGCGTCCGCGCCTCGAACTGGCCCCAGTGCCAGTACCATCTGGACTTCGGTGGCGCCAGATTCTGCGTCTGCCCGGTTCGTTCCGAAATTCGCCGGCAACAGGAGTCGTGACCGCTGCGCCATGGCGCAGGCAGAAATCGGTGCGATCTAGCGCAAAGCATCCACCTGCGCCCAGTTGAGTATTGCGCCGCCCGCTACGGCATGGCCTGGGGTGCAGTAAAATGAGCCGGACAGCGAACTGAAGGAGCAGACCACATGCGAGGTACAGTCTTCGTGATATTCGCGCGCGATCGCGAATACGAATTGAGGATTACCGCGGGCGATGCGCCCCTGCCGACGGCGCAGGAAGGCGATTTGTGGTTGTCGCAGCAGTTCGAGGAATTGGGCTGCACCCCCAGAAGCCTGGTTGGAAAGGTGCTCGCTTTGGACAAAGTTCTCGAGGTCGCACGCGAGGCCGGTGAGAAGCGGTTCGCCGGCGATATCGCCTGGGCCGAAGCTTACGCCCGCGCTGTGCTCGCAACCCTTAACCGCGACACGGTGCGCGTCGACATCGCGGAGAACACGGTAGGCTGACGGGTCCTTTCAGAATTACCGAAACCGTCCTTGGCTCAGGACTGCAGCTGCGCAACCTGCTGTGCCAGTTGCTGCATGCGCAAAGCAATCGATTTCAGCAGCGACGCCCCGAACTCTGGCTTCGCCTTGACCAGGTCGAGGAAATCGGTCCGGTTGATAGGCAACAGTTTGCAGTCGGTCTCCGCGGTCGCCGAGGCCGCGCGCGCGGAGCGGTCGACCAGCGCCATTTCGCCGAACATCCCGCCGGATCCCACGTGTTCGACCACACTGTTTCCCACCGTGATCGCGACTCTCCCTTCCAATACGACATACATGAACGCGCCGACGGCGCCGGCGCTCATGATGCCCTTGCCCGCAGCAAATTCGGCCGGCGCCGGCGCGGCGAGCGCCCGCTGCAGGCCGGTCAGCGTCTTGCGATCCAGAATGTCGCCGCGCTCGGCGGGAGCTTCTGTGGCCGATTTTGCCGCGCCCAGCTTGGCGATGCTCTGGCGCAAGCGCTGGACCATGGAGCTCATCAACATCAGCGCGAACTCGGGTTTCTTTTCCAGCGCGGCATGAAACTGCTTTTCATCCAGCGACAGCACGCGACAGTTGATTTTGGCCATCGCAGTGGCGCTGCGCGGCAAACTCGCGATTACCGCCAATTCCCCGAACACATCACCTGGCTTTACCACCCCGAAAAATTTGTTCCGGATCATCAGACCGATTTCGCCCTCCAACAACAGGTACATCCTCGCGCCCTTGGAAAACAGGCCGCCGGCTTTTTCGTTTTCTGAGAAGATGGCCTTCCCTGCGGGCTTTTCTTCGAGTGTTCCGGCGGAGCGGAAGAACTCCAGCGCGACGGCTGGCTGATACAGCGGGCTTTGCGCCGCTACCTGCACCGCGGCACGGGCGGCCACATCGGGATCGTGCGCAGGTTTGGCCGAGAAATCGAGGTCTTCCATGACAGCAGGCATTCTAATGCCGAACCCAGCCGCAGGGGAACAGGACTTAGCCGATCAGCGGCGGCGCCACTTTTGTAAGCGCTTGCTTACGCGCTGTTGCAGCACCTACAAGGGCGAAACCGAGCAGCTTGCCGTTTTGGTCCTCGAACCTCGCCTCGATTCCGCCTGCTTCCTGTTGCAGCTTCCAGGAGCCGGGAAAGGCGGGAGGCGGGCATACGACGACAGGCATGGCGGGTGTCTTCACCACCACCGGCATGGCCGGGTAGACGACGGGTGTCGCCGTTCCGGCCAGCGTTTTCGCCAGCGCCCGCGCCGCCTGCATCAGCGGCAGCACATAGGGCAGCGACTGGCCGTCTACCTCAGCGCAATCGCCCAAGGCGTAGACGTCAGTGGCGCTGGTCTGCAGCAGCCTGTCGGTGACGATGCCGCGCTGAACCTTGAGTCCAGCGCATTGCGCCAGCTGCGTGCGCGGACGCAGACCGATTGCTGAAAGCACTGCGTCGGCCGCGAACGCCGTTCCGTCCGCGAGTTCGACGCGCAATCCCGAAGCGGTGCGCGACACGGCTCGAGCCGTGGTCCCCAGATGCCAGACGACGCCGATAGCCGCGAGCGCGAGTTGCACCCGTTGCGCTGCAGCTTCGGGCAACAGGCGGCCTAAGGGGCGCGGCGCCAGATCGACCACTCTTACACTGTAGCCAGCCGTCGCGAGATCATTGGCGAACTCGCAACCGATCAATCCCGCGCCCAGCAGCGCCACCGTCTTCTTTCCCTCGATGGCCGCACGAAAGCGCGCGTAAGCGGCGAGGTCGTTGACGCGCATCACTTCGCTCGCGCCATCGCCCTCCAATGGGAGCTCAATCGGGTCGGCCCCCAAGGCAAGCACCAGCTTCGAGTAGCGGATCGCCGCGCCGCCGGCGCGCAATGTGCGGCTGGCAGTATCTATCGCCTCGACTTCGATATCAGCGATGATATTCGCCCCGAGTTGGGCGGCCATCTGCTGTGCGCTCACGCTCGCGATCTGGGCCGCGGATTTTCCCGAAGCCAGCGCGTTCGATAGCATGGGCTTCGAATAGAAGCTCGCATCGTCGCGGCTCAGGATCGTCAGCGGCGTGACCGAATCGAGCTTACGCAGTTCACGCGCCAACGTGTAACCGGCAAGCCCGCTGCCGACAATGACGACCGGTTCCACCTCAGGCCGCCATCTCGACCATCTCGAAGTCGGCCTTGGCCACGCCGCAGTCGGGGCAGGACCAGTCCGCCGGGATATCTTCCCAGCGCGTTCCGGCCTTAATGCCGTCCTCGGGCATACCCTTGGCTTCGTCGTAGATGAAACCGCATACCACACATTGCCATGTCTTCATTTGTTTCTCCTGTTGGTTGGACGGATCAGTGTTGGGCCTGGGCCAGTGCCGCCTTGTACTGATTGGCGTGGCGCTCTTCGACCTTGGCTAGCGCGGCAAAGCGCTTGGCCGCCTTCTCCAGCGTGCGGCGGAAGTTTTCCGCGTGCTCCTTCGATTCGGCGATCTGTTCGTCGAATTCCTGCACCGCAGCGCTATTGCCCTCTTCGACCGCAAGATGGCGGAATTTCGGGTACATCTCGGTGTACTCGTAGGTCTCGCCTTCGATCGCGATCTCAAGCGCACGCGCGGGGGTGAGCTTTGTCTTCGGGTAGAGCAGATCCAGATGGCCGAATGCATGCTGTACTTCCTGATCGGCGGTTTCCTCGAATACGCGCGCGGTGGCTTCGTCGCCAGATTCGCGCGCGAGCTTGGCGAAGTAGCGGTACTTGATGTGTGCCATGCTCTCGCCGGCAAATGCCGCCTCGAGATTCTGGATGGTTACGGACTCTGGTTTCATGTCTGGCTCCTTTCGTTTGGATTGAATTTCCTACGGAGCCAATTGTGGACGCTGGACCTGATCGCGTCTAACGACTAATATCCGTAACTGTAATCGAGGAAACCGATATGGCTGCCCTACCGTCCCTGCGTCAGCTCGGCTACCTGGCCGCGCTGGCGCAACATCTCAATTTCACCCGCGCGGCTGCGGCCTGCTTCGTCACCCAGTCCACGCTCAGCGCCGGCCTGAAGGAGCTGGAGGCGACGCTGGGGGCGTCGCTGGTGGAGCGCGACCGGCAATCCGTGATGATGACGCCGCTGGGCCTGGAGGTGGTCGAGCGCGCGCGTCGGCTGCTCGCGGCTGCCGAGGATCTCGCCGCGCTCGCCGCCGCATCGGCCGAGCCGATGACGGGCGAGCTGCGCTTGGGTGCGATTCCGACGATCGCGCCGTTTCTGCTGCCTCGCGTGCTGCCCGGGCTGCGCGCAAAGTACCCCAGGCTGAAACTGCTGCTGCGCGAAGACGTCAGCGCCAATCTGCTGCAGCGGCTTGCTGGCGGGCAGCTCGATTTCGCGCTGCTCGCGCTGCCCTACGACACCGGGGACATGCTGGTGCGGCCGCTGTTCGACGATGAGTTCTGGCTGGTCGGGCGCGAGGACGACCCGGCGCTGAAGTCCAAGCGCGCAACGATGACCGCGCCGGTGGCGGAGAAGCTGGTATTGCTGGAGGAGGGCCATTGCCTGCGCCAGCACACGCTCGCCGCCTGCACCCGCGACGAGTCTTCGAACCCATCCGGCGTGGAGGCGACCAGCCTGCTTACGCTGGTGCAGATGGTCGAGTCCGGCATCGGCCTCGCGCTGGTGCCCGAACTGGCGCTCAACAGCGGCCTGCTCAATGGAACAAGACTGGTGGCGCGTCCGCTGACGCCGCCGGCGCCCAAGCGCACCATCGCGCTGTTGGCGCGGCGCTCGAGTGCAAGGCAGGCGGAGTGGACAGCGCTGGGCGATTTCATTGAGGGGGCGCGCAAGCGCGACCGCTATGCCGTCACGACCTCGCGCGGGCGGCGGCGCCCGACTTGAGCTGAATATAGACGCTAGTCCAGCCGAGGATAGCCGGTTATTTTCTGAATTTCGAGATACAGCGGTTTCAGCCTTGCGTACATCTTCCGGTAAACGCGGTGATAAAGCTGGTCGTAGATTTCCCTGTGCTGCGGCAGCGGTTCGAACACCCGCGCGATGCGCGTCATGGCGGCGACCGCAGTGGCGAAATCCGGGTGCAGTCGCAGTCCGACCGCGGCGTCGATAGCCGCCCCCAGGGCCGAGGTTTCATAAATGTGCGGCCGCGCCGTAGGCAAGCCGAAAATATCGGCGGTCAACTGCATCGCCGCGTCGCTTTGCGAGCCGCCGCCTGAAACGCGCAACGCGGTGACCGGTACGCCGCTGCGCGCCTCGATGCGTTCCTTGCCTTCGCGCAAGGCATAGGCCAAGCCCTCGAGGATCGCGCGATACAGGTGCGAACGCGCGTGCACATCGCCGAATCCGATGATCGCACCCTTCGCCTCCGGGCCGGGCTGTTTGATCCCCGGCGTCCAGTAGGGCTGCAGCATCAACCCCATTGCGCCCGGCGGCACCGCATTCACCAATTCGTCGAACAGCTCTTCCGCGACCATGCCCAGCTCCGCCGCCTGCCGTTTTTCGTGATGGCCGAACTGCTCCTTGAACCAATTTACCATCCAGTAGCCGCGGAAGATCTGCACTTCGACGCTGTAGGCCCCGGGAATGGCGGAAGGGTAGGGCGGTATGAACGGCGTCACCTCGAGGTACTTCGTGCTGGTGGTATTGATGGTCGCGGTGGTGCCGTAGCTGAGGCAGCCGATCTGCGGATCCATGCAGCCGGCGCCTATGACCTCGCAGGCCTTGTCGGCCGCGGCCGCAAGCAGCGGCGTGCCAGCGCGTATTCCGGTAGCAGCCGCAGCGGCGGCATCGATCTCGCCGATCAGGGATCCTGGCGGCACCAGTTCCGGCAGCATCCGGCGCTCTATTGCCAGGGCCTGCCACTTCCAGTCGCGCGACGCGGCCCACTTGAGGCGCTTGTAATCGAAGGGTACATAGCCGACCTGCGCGCCCGCGGAATCGACGAATTGCCCGCACAGCCGGTAGTTAAGATAACCGGAGAGCAGCAGGAATTTATCGGTCCGCTTCCAGACTTCGGGCTGGTTGGCCTTGATCCAGTTCATTTCCGCTTCGCCGCGGAAAAAATCGATCGTGCCGTCCACCCGCGCCAGCTTGAACGCCAGCTTCCACCACGCACCGATTGGAGGCAGCTCGTCGGTACGTCGCTGGTCCAGCCAGGTGATAGCCGGGCGCAAAGGCTTTCCCTGCTTGTCCAGATTGATAACCGTGCCGCGTTGGGTAGTGACGGCGACTGCTGCGACGGCGCTGCTCGCGATCCCGCTTTGCGCCCACAATCGCTGACAGGCAACGCACACAGCCTCCCAGTAATCCTCCGGGTCGTGCTCTGCCCAGCCGGGCTGCTCGGAAAAATACGCTTCCAGATGCACCTGTGCCTTGGCGACGATATTTCCGCTCAGATCGAACAGCAGTGCACGCACGCTCTGCGTGCCATTGTCGATCGCCAGAATATATTCGCCTTGCATATGCCATTCTCACTGCAAAACCGGTCGCGTGTCGCGTGTATGCCAGTCCGGTATCGTCGCGCGCGGCGGCAGGCTGTAGTGGCGCAGCCACAAATCCAGATACGCGGTTTCTTCCGCCAGCCAGCGTTTATCGTCCCAGCCGAGTTCGGGCTGGCAAAGCGCGCGTATGCGCGGCAAGAGTTCGGTGCCGCCGCCGCGCAGCTGCAAGCCCAGGCGCGTGCGGCGCAGCAGCAGATCTTCCAGGTGCAGCACCGCCTCGGCGCGCGCCGCCCAGCGCAATTCGGCCCAGAGCGTTTCGCTGCCGGCGATGGTCTGCAGCTCGCCGCCTTGCGCTGCTGCGAGCAGTTCGGCCGCATACATGCCGTAACGGCCCAGCAGCCTCTGCGCCTGCGCGGCTGTAAGTACTGCGCCGACCGGCAGCGCCGGGGGCTGGCGGAAACTCGGCGACGCAGGCGTACGCCCGCGCAGTCCGGGCAACAGCGCTGCGCAATGCGCTAGAGCATCCTGCGCGATCAGGCGGAAGGTGGTCAGCTTGCCGCCGGTGACGGTAAGCAGGCCTTGTTCCAGCCAGACCGCGTGATCGCGTGACTCTTTCGACGGGTCGGGCTCGCCGCTGTCGATCACCGGGCGCACGCCGGCGAACGTCGCAATGACGTCGTCCAGGCCGAGATCGAGTTCCGGAAACTGGAACGTCAACGCCTGCATCAGGTAGGCGACTTCGTCGGGCGTGATCGCCGCCTCGGCGTCCAGGCCGGCGCGGTGGTCGACATCGGTGGTACCGACCAGGGTGACGCCTTCCCAGGGAAACGCGAATACAGGACGACCATCGCGCGGATGCATCAGGCTCACCGCCTGCGCCACCGGCAGACGCCATGCCGGCAGCAGCAGATGGCTGCCGCGCAAGGGGCGCAGCCTGGGACCGGTACCTGCATTCTGCCGCAGGCCGTCGGCCCATGCGCCAGTGGCGTTGACCACCACCTTGGCCTTGGCCGCATAGCGCGCGCCGCCGATCGCGTCCTGCAGCTCCACGCCGACCGCCTTGCCGTCCACGCGCAACACCTGCGTTGCGGCAAGGTAATTGACCGCGACGCCGCCGGCCGCAAGCGCTTCCTGCAGCACGCGCAGCACCAGCCGCGCATCATCGGTCTTGGCGTCGCCGTAGCACTGACCGCCTTGCAGTCCGGCGCGCGCGATGTGCGGCGCCAGCAGCAGAAACTCTTCCGCCGTGTAATGGTGGCGTGTACGTTGCCCCGCCATCCAGTCATACAGCGCGAGTCCAAGCGAAAGCGACCAGCGCCGGGGCTTGCGCCCGCGGTATTCGGCGAAGGCGAAGCTTTGCGGCTCTACCAGGCCGGAGGCTTCGCGCAGCAGACTTTCGCGCTCGCGCACCGAGGCGCGCGTCAGCAGCAGCTTGCCTTCCTTCATATAGCGCAGCCCGCCGTGCACAAGCTTGGACGAACGGCTGGAAGTGCCCCAAGCGAAATCGCGCTGCTCGACTAGCAAGGCGCGCAGGCCCCGGCTCGCCGCTTCGAATAGTATGCCCGCACCGGTGATGCCGCCGCCGATGATGACCATGTCCCAATCGCCGGCGAGAATGGCCGGCAATCGTTCGCGCCAGTTGCTCGGCCACATTGCGTTCAACGCTCCGGCGGCAGCAGCTTGCCCGGATTCATCATGCCCTGCGGATCGAAATGGCGGAACAGCGCGCCCATCGCGCCTATGCCGAGCTCGCCCTTTTCCGCGGCCAGGTAAGGCGCGTGGTCGGTGCCCACGCCATGCTGATGGCTGATCGTGCCGCGATTGGCGACGATGGCGCCGCACACCGCGGCTTTGAGCGCGCGCCAGCGCGCAAGATCCGTCTCGTAGTCGCCCGCGAGCCGCCAGACAAAAGTGCTGTAGACGCTCGCACCCTGCGCATACAGATGGGACAAATGCGTATAGACGTGCAGCCTTTCGCCCTGCCCAGCCAACGCCGCTGTCGCCGCCTGTTCGACCGACTGCATCATGTCGTCCACCCGCGGCCAGTCGACGGCGGTTTCCGCCGTATCCACCGCGTAGCCGTTCTGCCACAGCGCATTGCGCAAATAGACGCCGCGAAAGCGGTTCTGCTTCCATTTGTCGCCGAGCGTGCGGCCGACATGGACACCGTTCGCCCGGCGCGCAATCGCCAGCGCCTGCGCGAGCGCTGCAGCGACGTTCGCGCGCCGCCCCGTTGCGCCCAGGAGCACCAGGCATTTGCCTTCGCGGCATCCGCGCAAGGAAAGATAGCGTTGCAGCAACCCGACCAGGCGCGCATGCCCGGCCAGGGTCAGCGTGGTCAGCGTCTCCGTCGCATTTGAGAGACGCAGCAGGGACAAAGGCAGGCGCGCCTGCGCAATATCGCGCACAGCGTTTTCCGCGCATTCCCAATAAGGAAAAAACACCGCGTGAAACACTTCGCACTCGGATAGCGGCGTGACACGCACGCTGGCTTCGGTGAGTATGCCCAGCCGGCCTTCCGAACCGAGCACCATTTCGCGCAGATCGATGCCTGCCGCGCTCGCCGGAACAGTGGGAATCAGCAGCGTGCCGCCGGGCGTTTCGATCTTGCCTCCGGCGAACAACTGCTCGATGCGGCCGTAGCGAAGCGATTGCTGGCCGGAAGAGCGCGTGGCGATCCAGCCGCCCAGCGTCGAATATTCGAAGGACTGCGGAAAGTGGCCGAGGGTGTAGCCCTGCGCGCGCAATTGCGCTTCCAGATCGGGGCCGGCAATGCCGGCGCCAAAGCGCGCCAACTGTGCTTTGCGATCCAGCCCGATGAACTGCGTCAGACGCGACAGATTGATGCTCAGCACCAGCTGCGCGCCGGCTGGCGGCGTCAATTGGCCGGCGACGCTGGTGCCGCCGCCATAGGCGATTACTGCGGCAGAACAGTCCCTGGCATAGTCGAGCAATTCGCGCACCTGCTCGCCGCATTCCGGATAGGCTACGCCATCGGGTACAGCGTCTATCCGACCGTAGCGCAGCTTCAGCCAATCGGGCAGGCTCTGCCCCAGCGCGCAGCGCAGCCGCGTTTCCGGCGCAGTGTCGATCAGGCGGTGCGGCGGCAGCCGGCTCGCCGCAATGTTGCGGCAGGCCTGGTCCAGTGTCGCATCCGGGAACGGCCTCGCCTCGCCTATGTGCTGGCACAGAAACGCCAGTGCCTCCGCGCCTAGCGCGATTTCGATGCTGTCGTCGCCCCATCCGTTCCAGCGTCGCATCTGCGGTCCTGCCTTTGCATCGCGATTGATATACTCCGGCGGATGTTCCCGGTTGCGCTCCGCCGTCCGAGCGCTGATGGTACCTCAGCTGAAAGACAGCAAACAGCATTCCCCATGACACAAGCACGCGAACTTTCCCTGATTGCCGCCGACGGCACGCCGCTGTTTGTCGCCGACTGGCCGGCCGCCGCCCCTGGCGCCGGCGCGGACAAGAGCATCGTTTTGATGCATGGCATCGGTGAGCATTGCGGCCGCTACGAGCATGTAGCACGCTTTTTCAATGACTGCGGCTACGCGGTGCGCGCCTACGACCACCGCGGCCACGGTCGCTCGGGCGGTCGGCGCGGCGACGTACCGGACACCGGGACGCTGGTGCAGGACGCAAAAATCGTAATTGACGACTTCGCCGCAAAACTGTCGGCGCCGCCGCTGCTGCTAGGCCACAGCATGGGCGGCCTGTTCGCGGCCTATTACGCGACGCTTGCGCTGTCGCCGCTGCGCGGTCTGATCCTGTCCGCCCCCGCGCTGACCCTCAAGCTTTCGGGCTCGCAGCAGTTGTTGCTGCGAATTCTGGGCGCAATCGCACCCGGACTCGGCGTGCCGAACGGGCTCAAGTCGCGCTACCTGTCGCGCCGGGATGAGGTGGTCACGGCTTACGACAACGACCCGCTGGTGCACGCCAAGATCAGTGCGCGCCTGCTGCGCGCCATGCTCGCGGCGATCGAATATACCCAGGCGCACGCATCCGCGCTCCGCATCAAGACCCTGCTGCTGCTGGGTGGCGACGATCGTCTGGTCGATGCGTCCGGCAGTGCGGCTTTTTTCCGAAAACTGGCGCCCGGCATAGGCAGCATGAGCACCTATCCGGGCTTCTACCACGAAATATTCAACGAGGCCGAAGCCAGCCGAGTATTCGACGATATGCGCGCCTGGTTGGGTGAACTGCGCTAGGCGAGGGGGAGTGCCCCCTCACGCAGCAAGCCTCTTCTATCTAGGCCTTGACCGGCCGGTTCTCGGGGTGATGCTCCACAGCAGGATCGATGTGCATCCATGGCCGCGCGCTGTTGGTCCAGATGTTCATCACCAGCTTCAGCGCGCGTGGGTCATCTAGCGTGCCGACCTTGAGCACCATCATTTCGGGGACCTTGGCTCTTTGGCTGTAGATCGGCGAACCGCAGTCAGGACAGAAATAGCGATTCAAGATGTTGCCGCTCTGGGC